>CABVAP010000059.1 GCA_902496345.1 uncultured Eubacteriales bacterium | reverse complement strand
TTCCGCTTGCGGATAAAAGTCTGCGACGCTTTTTGAAATCGACAATAACGATAAGAATTAACTTTTTATACAAGCTGTTATTATATTTGTCGTTCTTTTGTCACTTAAGAACCTTGATTATTATTTTTTGAATTTTAAAATGAAATTATAACGAACTTTTACGGCTTTATTTTTGTTTAATTTACTAATATTTTTGCACTTTGTATAAATTGTAGAACTACATTAATGGTAAAAATTTATGATATTTTAAAAAAAATAACAAAAATGTCTAAAATGCCTTGAAATTTTTTCGTTATGAGGTATAATTTAATTAGTAATGTAATACGGGTTTATTTATGTGCAGTGGATTTATTTGTATTACTATAGAAAGATTAAAATGTTTTTGCAACATCGGTTATTCAATCCGAAGATTATTGAATAAATTTTATCAAAGAGGGTGATGTACTTTGGCTGATTTTTCAAGAGAATCAATGTTGGATATGTTTATATATGAAATGAATCAACTCGTTGAGCAGTTGGAACAGCTTATTATTCAAGGGGAACAGGGTTATTCAATGGACGACATTAACGAAATATTCCGTATAATGCACACCATTAAAGGCTCTGCTGCTATGATGCTTTATGACAACGTTTCTAAAACTGCACACTCTGCAGAAGACTTATTCTTCTTCCTTAGAGAGGAAAATCCTCAAAACGTTGATTATTCAACACTTACTGACTTAGTTCTTGAATGTGTTGACTTTATTAAAAACGAATTAGCTAAAATTGAAGCTGGCGAAACTTCTGATGGTAACCCAACAGACCTTATCGCTCGTGTTAAAGCTTTTCTTGCTTTACTTAAAGGGGAAGAAGCTCCTGCTGACGCAGCCCCTGCTCCTAAACAGGAAGAAAAGAAAGAGGAAGCTCCTAAAGCTGAAGCTCCTGCAAGCGAAAGCGAAGAACCTGCTAAAGGTGAACGCTATACTGCTAAAGTCTTTTTTGAAGAAGGCTGTGAAATGGAAAGCGTTAGAGCTTTTACACTTTTACAAAACCTTAAAGACTACATCTCTAACGTTACTACTGTACCTGAAGATGTTGTTGCTGACGGCTCAGAAGAAATTATCAAGAATGAAGGTTTCTCTTTCTCATTTAACAGCGAAAAAACTTATGATGAACTTTCTGAACTTATAGGTCAGACTATTTATCTTAAAAACTTTGAACTTCTTTCTGGTAAGCTTAAAAACTACAAAGCTGTTTTATTCTTTGAAGAAGGCTGTGAAATGGAAAACGTTAGAGCTTATACTGTTATCCATAACCTTCAAGAACATTCCGTGAACATTAAACACGAGCCAGAAGATGTTATTGATGAGGCTGCTACAGATGTTATCAGAAAAAATGGTTTCAAATTTAGTTTTTCTACTAACAAAAGCTATGACGAAATCTCTAAAGAACTCTATAACACTGTATTCTTAAAGGCTCTTGACCTTGAAGAAGTTCCTAACGAAGAACCTAAAGAAGAGAAAAAAGAGGAGGAAGCTCCTAAAGCTGAAGCTCCTGCTCCTAAAGAAGAAAAGAAAGAAGAGACTCCTGCTCCTAAAGCTGAAGCTCCTAAACCAGCTCCTCAGGCTAAGGCTACACCTGCACAGCACCCAGCTCCTCAGAAAAAGGCTGCACCAACTCAACATATGATTAGTGTAAACATCGCTAAACTTGACCAACTCTTAAATCTTATGGGTGAGTTAGTTATCGCTGAGGCTATGACTACACAAAATCCTGACCTTGAAGGTCTTGAACTTGAAAGCTTTAACAAATCTGCTAGACAGCTTCGTAAGATTATCAATGACGTTCAAGACACAGTTATGTCTATGCGAATGGTTTCTCTTTCAACTACTTTCTTTAAGATGAACCGTATTGTTCGTGATATGTGTAAAAACCTTGGCAAAGACGTTCAGCTTGAGGTTATCGGTGAGGAAACTGAGGTTGATAAGAATATTATCGAACACTTATCTGACCCTCTTATGCACATAATTAGAAACTCTGTTGACCACGGTATCGAAATGCCTGACGAAAGAGTTAAAAAAGGCAAACCTGAAAAAGGTACTGTTTGGCTTGAAGCTAAAAACGCCGGTGGCGAGGTTGTCATAACTGTACGTGATGACGGACAAGGTCTTGATACTGAAAAGATTTTAAACAAAGCTAGAGCTAATGGTCTTCTTAAAAAACCTGAAAGCGAATATACTGACAGAGAAATTCATCAGTTTATATTCCACGCAGGTCTTTCAACTAACGATAAAGTTACTAACTATTCTGGTCGTGGTGTTGGTATGGACGTTGTTGTAAACAACATCGAAACAGTTGGTGGTACTATCTCTGTTGAAAGTGAAGCAGGTCAAGGAACTACTAATATCCTTAAAATTCCTTTGACTCTTGCTATTATCGAAGGTATGCTTATCAAGATGGGTGGAGCTAAATATACTATCCCTATCTCATCTATTCAGGAAACCTTTAAAGCTAAAAAAGATGCTTTATTTATGGACCCTGATGGAAACGAAATGCTTACTTTACGAGGCGAAGTTTACAACGTTGTTAGATTATATGATTTCTTTGGTGCTGAATCTGAAATCACTAACATCGAAGACGGTGTACTTATTATGCTTGAAAACGAAGGTCAAACGGTTTGTCTTTTCGTTGATGAACTTATCGGTGAACAGCAGGTCGTTGTTAAAACTATCCCTAGCTACATCAAAAAAGTTCGTGGCATAAGTGGTTGTACTCTCCTTGGTAATGGTGACATTAGTCTTATCATTGACGTTGGTGGATTTTTCGATAAATAGAAAGGTGGGAGAAACATAATGGAAAATGAACAGATTGAGGTTGTTTCTGAATTAGAAGAAGATACTACCAAAGACAAGTATCTTACTTTTGAAATAGATAACGAAGAATATGGTATTGATATTTCTCACGTTATTGAAATTATTACAGTTTGTGCTATAACTTGGGTTCCTGAAACTCCTGACTTTCTTAAAGGTGTAATTAACCTTAGAGGTTCGATAATCCCTGTTATAGATGCAAGACTTAGATTTAAAAAGCCTGAAAAAGAGTATGACTCTTTAACTTGTATAATTGTTATCGAATATGAAAATTATGAAGTTGGCTTAATCGTTGATACAGTAAATGAAGTTATGCATATTCCAGAGGACAAGATTTCTACACCTCCTAATGCTAAACTTAAATATCAGAATAAATTTATTAAAAACATCGGAAAGGTTGGAGATGAAGTTCAGCTTCTTCTCGACATTGACAAGTTCTTATTCTTAGATTAAATAATTTGAAAAAGCCACACCTATGTGTGGCTTTTCGGTATGGAGATTGCTTATGGGTGAAGAGAAAATCGAGATAGTTTTGTATTCGGAATCATTCTCCTTTATATCTATGATGAGGAGAAATTTTACAGGTGGTCAAATAAATTTGGTTGAGGCTTATTCTTCCTTTAACGACCTTGTTACAAGTAGAAAACTTAATACAGATGTTATTTTTGTGCTTCATAACTATTTTATATCTAATGAAACAGTTGACAAAATCTTGGCCTATCTCGATAGCGAAAATGTGAATTTTGTTGGTGTTTGCGAAAATGCTAACAATGGTTTTGAGATGATGAGAAAAGGTGCTTTAGCTATAATCATCAAAAATTGGGACGAAAGCGAACTTTCTGAGAGAATGTTCGTAAACGGTTTTAAACTCAAAATTAAAGATGCTGTAAAAATTAAGGACATTATGGAAAAAAGGGAAGTTAAAAAAGAGGTTTCCATTCGCTCTGATAAAATTATTGCGATTGGCTCTTCTACTGGGGGGACTGAGGCTATTGTCGAAATTTTGAAAAAACTTCCGGCAGAAACGCCACCTATCCTTATTGTTCAACATATGCCTCCTGTTTTTACAAAGATGTATGCAGACAGACTTAATGATTTTTGTAATATGACTGTTTGGGAAGCCAAAGATGGTGACAAAGTTAGACCTGGGCTTGCCCTTATTGCCCCTGGCGATTATCATATGAGAATTGTCAAAAAATATGATGGCTTTTATGTCGAATGTCAAAAAGGCGAAAAAGTTAATGGACATACACCGTCTGTTGATGTTTTATTTGACTCTGTTGCTGAAAACGTTGGTGAAAAGGCTATCGGGGTTATCCTTACCGGTATGGGTGGAGATGGAGCAAAGGGCCTCCTTAATATGCACAAAAGAGGTGCTTATACTATTGGACAAGATGAGGCATCTTGTGTTGTTTACGGTATGCCTAGGGTTGCCTATGAACTTGGGGCAGTTGACCAACAAATCGCTTTGCCTAACATTTCAAAAAGGCTTATGGAAATAATTTAGTTGGCAGAGGATTTACTAAACTTTTATTTATAACTTGGACTTTACTATAAAAACATTGGTACGTTTGAATGGGGTTTTACACCTACAATTTAAATTTTTAAAGTTGTAGATTTTTTTACCTAAATGTGTTGCACATATATAAAAAAATTAGTATAATTTATTTTGTTAAGAAAAGATTTTAATTTATCATATATCTTTTAATCTTTTATATAAAATTTTGAAAAATGAAAGGGGATTTTTATTTTGAATTTCTTAGAAACTATTAAAGCAAAAGCAAAAGCTGACAAAAAAACTATCGTAATGCCTGAATCTCTTGAAAAAAGAACTTTAGACGCTGCTGAAATCGTTCTTAAAGAAGGCCTTGCTAACGTTATCTTAGTTGGTAACAAAGATGAAATTATGAAAAAAGCTGAAGGTAACGACATCTCTGCTGCTACTATCATCGACCCTACTAACTATGACAAATTTGATGAGCTTG
Organism: uncultured Eubacteriales bacterium; assembly: GCA_902496345.1. Taxonomy (GTDB): domain Bacteria; phylum Bacillota; class Clostridia; order Lachnospirales; family CAG-274; genus MGBC114079. The sequence continues at coordinate 8,728 of CABVAP010000059.1, read as the reverse complement.
TAAACACTTTTGTTGAACTTCGTAAAGCTAAAGGTATGACAGAAGAAAAAGCAAAAGAAACTTTACTTAAAGACCCTTTATACTTTGGTGTACTCCTTGTTAAATGTGGATATGCTGACGGTATGGTTGCTGGTGCTATCAACGCAACTGCTAACGTTCTTCGTCCTTGTCTTCAAATCCTTAAAACAGCTCCTGGAACAAAAATCGTTTCTGCTTTCTTCGTTATGATTGTTCCTAACTGTGACCTTGGTGCTAACGGTACTTTCGTTTTCGCTGACTGTGGTCTTGAACAAAACCCAACTCCAGAAAAACTCGCTGCTATCGCTCAGAGTTCTGCTAAATCTTTCGAAATGCTCGTTGGTGAAGAACCTATCGTTGCTATGCTTTCTCACTCAACTAAAGGTAGTGCTTCTCACGATGACGTTACTAAAGTTGTTGAAGCTACTAAAATCGCTAAAGAAGAAAATCCTAACCTTAAACTTGACGGTGAATTCCAGCTTGACGCTGCTATCATCCCTAGCGTTGGCCAGTTAAAAGCTCCTGGTAGCGAAGTTGCTGGTAAAGCTAACGTTTTAGTATTCCCTGACCTTGACGCTGGTAACATCGGTTACAAACTTGTTCAAAGACTTGCTAAAGCTGAAGCTTACGGCCCTATCACTCAGGGTATCGCTAAACCTGTAAATGACCTTTCTAGAGGTTGTTCTGCTGAAGACATCGTTGGTGTTGTTGCAATCACTGCTGTTCAGGCTCAATTACAAGGCTAAGATTATTTAAATCAATTTGGCTTATTTAACCCCATACTTTTGATTTTGCCCAGCAAGGTCGAAAGTTTTGGGAAGTGCCAATTGCTTTAAATTAAAAATATATTATTAAGATTTATTAAAAAAGGAGAAAACTAATGAAAATTTTAGTTATTAACTGTGGTAGTTCATCTTTAAAATACCAATTATACAATATGGATAATGGTAATGTTTTAGCAAAAGGTCTTGTTGAAAGAATCGGTATTGACGGTTCTAACCTTCAGCATACTCCTGCTGGCAAAGATAAAGTTGTTTTTGAACAACCTTTAGCAAATCACAGCGAAGCTATTAAACTTGTTATCGAAAAACTTACTGACGCAGAAGTTGGTGTTATCTCTGACCTTAAAGAAATTAACGGTGTTGGTCACAGAGTTCTCCACGGTAGCAAATACTTTAGCAAATCTTGTATCGTAACAGCTGAAGTTAAAGACGTTATCAGAAAATGTTTCGACCTTGGCCCTCTTCACAACCCTGCTAACCTTATGGGTATCGAAGCTTGTGAAGAACTTATGCCTGGTACTCCTCAGATTGCTGTTTTCGACACTGCTTTCCACCAGACTATGCCTGAAAAAGCTTATATGTATGCTCTTCCTTACGAATACTATGAAAAATATGACGTAAGAAGATACGGCTTCCACGGTACTAGCCACAAATTCGTTTCTAAAAGAGCTATCGCTATGCTTAACGATAAAAAAGACTCTAAAGTTATCACTTGCCACTTAGGTAACGGTTCTAGTATCGCTGCTGTTAAAGACGGTAAAGTTATCGATACTTCTATGGGTCTTACTCCCCTTGAAGGTCTTGTTATGGGTACTAGATGTGGTGACATCGACCCAGCTATCGTTCCTTACATTATGAAAAAGGAAAACTTAACTCCAGACGAAATGGATACTCTTATGAATAAAAAATCTGGTGTTCTCGGTGTTTCTGGTGTTTCTAGCGACTTTAGAGATGTTGAAGGTGCTATGAACGATGGTAACGAAAAGGCTAAACTTGCTCTTGATATGTTCCACTACAAAGTTGCTAAATACATCGGCGAATACTACATCGCTTTAGGTGGTGCTGACGCTATCGTATTTACTGCTGGTCTTGGTGAAAACAGCAAAACAAGCAGACTTGCTATTTGCGAATACTTAAAATGCTTAGGCGTTGAAATTGACGAAGAAAAGAACAGCAAACGTGGTGAAGAAATCGACATCGCTACTGACAACTCTAAAATTCGTGTATTCGTAATCCCTACTAACGAAGAATTAATGATTGCTCAGGATACAAAAGAACTTCTTGACAAATAATATATTTTTATGATATAATGGTCAACGGACTGATTGTTCGGACGGAACAGGAGTGTTTTTATGATTATTAATGTCGATAATTTTATTGACGGCGAGATTAGAAATATTTCTTTTTCGGAAACTATTTTACTACCTGAAGGCTACTCTGACAACAGAGAAGTTAAAACCTCTGTTGTTGGTCAAATCGCTAATATTGGTGGTAAGTTTAAATTCACAGGTAAGATTCACGCTATCCTTACTTTTATTTGTGACCTTTGTCTTACTCCTTTTGAATTTGAACTCGAAACAGATATTGAAGAAATCTTTTCAAAAGTCGCTGATGATGAAAATGATTACTGGCTTTTTTCGGATAAGGCTATAGATTTAGAGCCTGCTGTTTTAAGCAACATTATGCTAAATATGCCGATGAAGTCGGTTTGTTCCGATGAATGTAAAGGATTATGTAGTAAATGTGGGCATAATCTTAACGACGGTGAATGTGGTTGTGACAGAACTTATATCAATCCGAAATTTGAAAAATTGAAGGCTCTTTTTGAAGAATCAGAAAATGATGAGGAGGTGTAATGTAAAATGTCTATTTGTCCTAAAGGTAAAATGTCTAAATCTAAAAGAGATAAGAGAAAAGCTCAGAGTTGGAAAATTGCAACTCCTACTTTAGTTGTATGCAGCAAATGTGGTGAATTGATGAGACCTCACAGAGCTTGCAGAGCTTGTGGCTCTTACAATAAAAAAACAGTTTTGAATGTAGACTAATGTCTATATATAGGGCAGCTTATGTGTATATTCATATAGGCTGCCTTGTTTATTTTTTATAAATCTTATGCAACAGAAATCTTATGCTGATAAGCATACGGAGGTCGTTATGAGTGATACTATTATTGCTGTAGATGCTATGGGCGGTGACAATGCACCTTTTGAAATCGTTAAAGGGTGTATCTCTGCTATCAAAGAACACAAGAACATTAAAATAATCCTTGTTGGTCGTGAAAACGACATTATGCAAGAATTATCTAAATATCAATATGATGACAAGCGAATAGAGGTTCTTAATGCAGATGAGGTAATCGCAACAGACGAAGTTCCTACTGTTGCCATTAAGACCAAAAAAAATTCGTCTATGGTTGTTGGGCTTAATCTTGTTAAAACAGGTGATGCTTCTGCTTTTATTTCTGCCGGTAATACGGGTGCTTTATTAACGGGTGCTGTTACAATTATCAAAAGAATTAAGGGCGTTGAAAGACCTGCTCTCGGTACTCTTATGCCTATGGAAAACGGCAAAAGCTCTCTTCTTATTGACGCAGGAGCTAACGTTGACGCTAAACCTTCTTTCCTCGTTCAATTCGCTAAAATGGGTTCTGTTTATATGGAAAACGTTATGGGAATTGAAAATCCTAAAGTTGGTCTTATCAACATCGGTGCTGAAAAAGAAAAAGGTAACGCTCTTACTAAGGAAACATATGAACTTCTTGAACAGGCTGATATTAATTTTGTCGGCAACCTCGAAGCTAGAGATATATTCTTAGGTGAAGTTGACGTTATGGTCTGTGACGCTTTCGTTGGCAACGTTGTTTTGAAATTCGCTGAAGGGTTTGTTAAAAGTATTATGCGAATTATCAAAAGAGAACTACTCGCTGGGGTTTTATCTAAAATCGGTGCTTTGCTCTCTGCCGGTGCTTTTAAAAGACTTAAAAAATACTTTGACTACTCTAAAGTTGGTGGTGCTCCTTTTATCGGACTTAGTGGCCTTGTCGTTAAGGCACACGGAAATTCTAAGGAAGATGACGTTGTTGGAGCTATAAATCAATGTATCAAATTTATCGAAGGCGACATTGTAAATAAAATACAAGAAAAAATATAATTTACCTATTGTAAATTATTCAAATATTTAGTATATTAGTATTATAAGAAATTGTAACAGTTTCTTATATCAACATAAAAGCATTACTGTATTGAATTTTTCTGCAGTTAGCTATTTTATTATGAACATAACTATATAATTTTAAGGAGTGTAAAACAATGGAATTTGAAAAAGTTAAAGAAATTATTGCAGAACAGATGAGCATTGGAGAAGATGAAATCACTATGGAAACTTCTTTCACAGAAGATTTAGGTGCTGATTCTTTAGATATTTTCCAGATTATCTCTGAATTAGAAGAAAACTTTGACATCGAATTTGAAAACGATGATGCTGAAAATATTAAAACTGTTGGCGATGCAGTTGACTACATCAAAAAAGCTCAGAGCAAATAGTTTTGAACTTTAAATGTGTATAATATCACAAGGGGGCGTTAAGTTAATTAATGCCCCTTTGTGATGTTATAACGATATTTTTTGAGATTTTTTATTTATGAAAGGTTGATTTTAATGGAGCTTAACATTGATTATAAATTTAAAAACGAAACACTTTTACAGGTTGCTTTAACTCACAGCTCTTTCGCTCACGAGTCAAAATCTAACATCGAAAACAACGAAAGATTTGAATTTTTGGGTGACGCTGTTTTAGAACTTGTTATTAGCAGCTTTATTTTTAAGGAATTTCCAGAACTTCCTGAAGGGGAGCTTACAAAACTTCGTGCAAGCATTGTATGCGAGGGGACTTTGGCGAAAAAAGCTAGACAATTACACCTTGGCGAGTTTATTAAGCTTGGAAAAGGCGAAATTCATACGGGTGGTAACGATAGGGACTCTATACTTGCTGACGCTATGGAGGCTATTTTTGGGGCAGTCTACCTTGACAGTGGCATTGAAAACGCAAGAAAATTTATAATTGACCTTATGAAACCGGCTATATTTGAACTTAGAAAAAGCTTTAAACTTAACGATTGCAAAACTTATTTACAGGAAATTATTCAGAGCAAAAGCAAATCTGCTGTTGAATACAAAATTGTTGATGAACAAGGTCCTGCTCACGACAAAGTTTTTGTTGTTGAAGTTTCTCATTGTGGCAAATTACTTGGCAGGGGAACTGGTAAAAACAAAAAAGAAGCTGAACAAAATGCTGCTTTTGATGCTATTAAAAAAATAGAGGGGCAAAGGTAAGTTAGGGTAAAATATTCTTTGATTTTTGCCGATATATATGGTGAGAAGACTGTGGGTAGTATTCTAATAATTATTAAGATTAAGAGAAGATTTTGTAGAAACTTTATTTTAACGACAGTAAGTGATAAACACGAAAGGAAACGAAGTTTCCGACAAAAGTTCTTTATCCAACTTTCTTTCAATAAAGTTGGTGGGTGGTGGGCAATGCCCACGGTCTTAATAAATTAAGTGATAAATTTGTAAAAACTTTATTTTAACGACAGTAAGTGATAAACACGAAAGGAAACGAAGTTTCCGACAAAAGTTCTTTATCCAACTTTCTCTCAAGAAAGTTGGTGGGAGTGGGCGATACCCACGGTCTTAATGTCTTGAACTTTTTAAAAGGAGGCGAGATTTATGTTTTTTAAAAAGAAAAATGATGACTTCACTAAAAATGTTAGGGTAAATAATTTGCCTATTCTTATACTTGATGAAACTTTTAATTATACTTTTAAAAATAATAAAACAGATAGAATGATTGAAATCGAAGAGGAACTTAGGGAACTTCTGAAAGAGCAGGGAGCTCTTAATAATGAGTTTTCGCAATTGCAAAAAACAAAGAAAATTCGCCTTTCTAAAATTATTGGACTTTCTGGGGAAGTTGATAAAGAAAATTCTGACGTTGCTGTGAAAAAAATGGGCGAAAATCAAGAACTTGTTGAACATATAAATGGTAAACTTCAAGCTATCGAAAAAAGACTTGACGTTATCCCTGATATGATTGAACGAAAAAATTATGAACTTTTTCAAGAGGCTGTTAAGGTCACTTACAATGACGTTTCTAAAACTTCTGCTAAAATAAAGAAAATTGAACCTGAAATTGAAAAGCTTAGGGAAAAACTTAAAGAAAAAACTGACGAGATGAAAATTCTTGATGATGAGTTCAAAGAAAAATCTTTGTTCCTTAGAACTTTTATCGGTTATGAGGGTATCGAAATCTTAAATTCTGAATATGGTGGAACTATAAGATGATTATTGGTGTTGGTGTGGATATTATCGAAATTAAAAGAATTGAAAAGGCTTGCCAAAAGAAAAGTTTTGTTGAAAAAGCTTTTTCAGAGGCTGAACGTCAGCTTTATGACCTTGAAAAATATAATTCACTTGCTGGAAATTTTGCCGTTAAAGAGGCTGTTTCTAAAGCTTTTGGTACTGGGTTTAGAGGGTTTAAAATGACGGATATTGAAGTTTTGCGAAATGATGACGGTATGCCTTATGTTAAGCTTAATAATCAAGCTGAGGAGATTGCTAATAAGCTTGGAATAACAAAAATATTTGTTAGTATATCACATAATAGGGATAATGCAGTTGGTTATGCTATCGCTGAGAGTTGATTTTGGTGGTATTTATTATTTTGGAGGTTTTTTTATGAAAGTTGTTTCGTCAAAAGAAATGAAAGATATTGAGGGAGAGGCTATTTCAAATATTGGAATACCCTCTCTTTCTCTTATGGAAACGGCATCTTCTAAATTTGCTGAAAGATGTTTTAATGTTATTAAAAGAAATAAGAAATCTAAAATAGTTGTATTTGTCGGAAAAGGCAACAATGGTGGTGATGGGCTTGCTTTTTGTAGACATATATTTCAAAAGGTTACAGACGACTTTAAAATTGACATTGATGTTATTTTTATCGGCGAAAAAGAAAAAGCAACCGATGAATGTAAAACTCAACTTGATATTTTATTAAATCTTGTAAAAAGAAATTATCCCTACAAACTCCACTTTACTAATGATATTTCTGACTTGGATTTTTCTATTTGTGACCTTATATCTAGTGCTGACCTTATCGTTGACGCTATTATTGGTACTGGGCTTAAATATGACTTGAGAAAAAATATTCTCGATGTTGTAAAAGCTATTAATGAAAATAAAACAGGTGTAGTTGCGTCTATTGATTGCCCAACAGGTATTGATGTTGATACCGGTAAGGTTCTGGGTGATGCAATTATGGCTGATTTTACGGTTACTTTTCATTTACCTAAAGTTGGTCTTATGGTTGGCGACGGTGCTATATATTCCGGTGAGGTTTTTGTTGAAGATATAAATATCCCTTATGGTCTTGAAAATTATGTTAAAACAAATGTTTTCACACAAAAAGATGTTGCCAAAATTATCCCTAAAAGACTTAAAAACGGAAACAAAGGCACTTTTGGAAAAGTTGTTATTTTTGCTGGTTCTGATGATATGTCAGGGGCTTGTGCCATTTCTGCTAAATCTGCTTACAGGACTGGTTCTGGTCTTGTTTACGTCTATTCTACACAAAAGGTTTGTGATTTCGTTAGAGGACATATCCCCGAAGTTGTTGCTACTCCTTTAAATGACAGAAATGGTTATCTTTTTGGGGAAAGTTTTGACAAGAATAATGCGGATTTTTCAAAGGCTGATTCTATCGTTATTGGTCCTGCAATCGGTACAGCTGATTGTGTCGCTGATTTTATTAAAACTGTGTTTGAAAATGCAAAATCCCCTATTATTGTGGATGCTGACGCACTTAATGTTATATCAAAAGATTTAAGCCTATTTGACAGGGTTTCTGTACCTTGTATCGTTACCCCTCATATTGGCGAAATGTCACGTCTTACAGGGTTAAGCATTAGTGATATTAAAAAGAATATTATTGAGGTTGCTAGAGATTTTTCACAAAAATACAATGTTATAACTGTTCTTAAAGATTTTCATACAGTTATTGCAAACCCTAACGGTGATGTTTATATAAATACAACTGGCTGTTCAGCGTTATCTAAAGGTGGCTCTGGTGATTGCCTTACTGGTGTTATTGCTAGTTTTATTGGGCAAGGAGTTGAGCCTTTTTATGGGGCTGTCATTGCTAATTTTATATTTGGGCTTGCTGGTGAACTTATTGCAAAAGATAAGGGTGAATTTGGCGTACTTGCAACAGAAACAGCTGATTATATACCTAAAGCTATTGAAGTTATTTAAAAATTAGATGTTTGATAATTTGAAGTCGTTATATATTTTAAGATAAAAATTTGCTAGCTAACGTAGATATATTAATTTTTTGATTGGAAATGACGATAGAAATGTTGAAACAGCCAAAAGAAGTAACTGAACAACCGATTGAACAAGTGGAAATTACCGAGCAAGAAGATGTTGTGGTTACAGAAGAATCTACCGAGCAAGAAGATGTAGCAGAACAAAAAGACGATAGCTCTAATGTAGAAAGTGTAAGTTCTTCAACAAGTATTAGCGTAAATGTTGGCAAAACTTCTAGAAAAATTGCAGCAGAAAAAACAAAAGCAGTAATGACAGAAATAAGGAGCGATATGCAACAGGTTAAAGCAGGTATAGAAATTAATGCGTGCGACCAATCGGAATTAAATAAAGTAAATTCATTGATGAATATGGCACAGAGAAGAATGGGTAGTGTGCAAGACAGGCAAGCGACAGCAGAGGAGCAAACGGATTTTGCAATGTCTTCGATAATGTAGATAACAAATGATTTTATAAGGGCTATGAAAAAAGGTTTTTTATAGCCCTTTCATAACTTTGAGTTTACCCATTTTTTAAAATTAGAAAAATAAAAAAGCAAAAACACTCTTG
>CABVAP010000058.1 GCA_902496345.1 uncultured Eubacteriales bacterium | reverse complement strand
GATAATATTTTACACTATGAGAAGAGATATGTCAACCCTTTTTTACAAAAAATTTCATATTTTTATAATAAAATTGAATTGTATCTAAATTTTCCCCATTAATATCAATAAAATAGCATTTAATAAATATTCATTATGCTAGTCAGTATAAAGACACCGACTAGCACTTTCAAAAATATAAGCATATATATTTTCAAAGACATTATACCCTATTTGTTATTTGGGTTTGATTTTATTGTTATTTCTTTAGGAGTAACACCGTCTTCATCAAAAGTAATATCAATAATTGAATCAACATTCAAATCCGAAATTGTTGCAGCTGTTTTATCTTCTCCCATATTATCGAAAAAGAGTATAGAACTATCAACAGTAATTGTGCTTTCTTCAGTACCAAAATTCATTTCTGGCATTTGTCCGTCCGGTTTGTCCCCTGCTGGAGGTTCATTGTTAGGTCTTTCGCCATTGTTATCCCCTGTTGGAGGTTCTAAAGGTTTTTCTTTATTGTCACCTGTTAGAGGTTCTAAAGGTTCTTCTCCATTAGGCTGTCCGTCTGGTTTTCCGTCAGGTTTTTGACCTCTGTCAGCTGTTACAAAAGTGATGTTGTTTCCATCAATTGCGGTAATTTTAGCAATTGTTTTAATATCGCCTTTGTTATCTGTATTATCTCCACTTTTTTGATTAGTATTCGTTGAATTTGCATTAGCGTTGCTTTCTATAGAAGTTTCATTGTTTTCACTTTCTCCGTCACTTCCACAAGCGGTTAAAGTAAGTGCCATAGATGACATAATAGCAATTGCACATAAACTCATAATTTTTTTTTTCATAGTAAAATTCCTCCTAACAATCAAATGAAAGATTTTATTTTTTTTATTTATGATTATATTACTCTACTTTTATTAAATAAAAAGAAAATTAGAATTAGAAATTTTTAACGAATAATAAAAAAAGGACTATAACAAATCAAAAGATACTTGTTATAGTCCTTTAACACTTAATAAATCAGTTTAACGTTTAAAAATTATTTAAAATATCTACCTAAAAGACCAGCGAAAGCTTTACCGTGTCTAGCTTCATCTTTGCACATTTCGTGAACAGTATCGTGAATTGCGTCAAGATTAGCAGCTTTAGCTCTTTTAGCTAAGTCTAATTTACCCTCAGTAGCACCGTGTTCAGCAGCGACTCTCATTTCAAGATTTTTCTTAGTACTGTCAGTAACAACTTCGCCAAGGATTTCAGCGAATTTAGCAGCGTGTTCAGCTTCTTCAAAAGCTATTCTTTTATACGCTTCAGCAACTTCAGGATAGCCCTCTCTGTCTGCCTGACGGCTCATAGCAAGGTACATACCAACTTCAGTACATTCACCCATAAAGTTTTGTCTTAAATCTTCAATAATGTCTTTGTCGATACCGTCAACGATACCTACTCTGTGTTCATCAGCGAAAACTAAGCCTTTTTCTTGTTCTTTGAATTTGCTAGCAGGAGCGCCACACTGTGGACATTTTTCTGGAGGGCAGTCACCCTCGTGTACATAACCACAAATAATACATACAAATTTCTTCATAATATTGTCCTCCTTAAATTTATATTAATTTATATATTTTTTTCTTAAATGATAATAGTTATCATCTAATATTTATTATAAAGAAAAAAATATAAAAAGTCAACATAATTTTTCATTTTATAATAAATTTATATTTGCACGTTTACATTCTTCGACAATATCGTCATCGTTAGTTAAACTTTGTACCTCTCCGATATGTGCCTTACCAAGTAGAAACATACACAGACGTGACATTCCGACTACCCCACCGATAGAATAAGTTTTTTCTTTTTCATTATCTTTTGTTTTAGAGTCTACGTCTCCGTAAAGTGTAACGCCTGTTTCTTCGATATTTTCATCAGACTCTTCATCATTAGCACGTATACCCATTTTAGCAATTTCAAAAACGCAATCAAGTATAGGATACCAAGCAATTAGCTTACCAGAAAAATACCAGTCGTGATAATTTTGATTTTTGTCATCAAAACAACTTTCCGTTTTTGTAATAAAAACAGCCTTGTATTGATAAGCAATTTTTTCTTCTCTTTGCATAGGTGTATCGTCTGGATATAATCTGTTCAGTTCGTCTAACGTGATAAATTTAAGTTCCATAGGCAAAAATCTGGTAAGTATAGGATACACGTCATTTATGTAAGATTCAGTAATTTTAACGATTGTAAATATCTGTTCTGCCATATCGTTCAAAGTCTGAATATTTTCTTCATCAGAGGATATAATTTTTTCGAATTGCCACCTGTCCAAAAATTTAGAATAAAAATTATGGTATATTTCCTTTTGTGAATTATAACAAATCATACTGGTATAAACGCCGTCTTCACAATCAAAACCATATTTTTTAAGGGAATATCTCAACCAGCTAGAGCTACTTTCATTAGGGATTATCAAAGGAGCAGAAATTTTTTGAAATTTAAAAACTCTATAGAAAACCTTTTCAAAACTATCCTTTATTTGAGTCACAGCAATAAGAGTTGTTTTTGTATCAAGTTTAGCATCATAGTCTATTGGTAATTTCAATTTCATTTCAAAACCCCCTAACATAGTTAAAAGTCCCTCTATAAACAAAAACTCCTACTTATATAGTAATATATTTTCACAATTTATGCAAGCAAATCAGAAAAAAATTTTATTTTTCCACAAAAATAACCAAAACACAAAATTATTTATTTAAACATAATCACAAAACCGACAATAATAGGCATAGTAATAATAGAAACAAGCGTACTTAAAGAAACCATAGCTGCAGATAATTCTGTTTCGCCACCAAACTTTTCAGCGAACATAGTTGTTGTAGCAGCGAAGGGAGCAGAGCCAGCGATAACACAAGCAACCATAACAGTTCCTCTGATACCACATAGATATAAGCCAGCGAACATAATAAGTGGCGATAGTATAAGTCTAAAGAACATAGATATATATGCAGATAATCCCTTTATTTTCAAGCTTGCATTAGCCAAATGGTAACCGATAATAACCATAGGAACGGGTGTATTTAATGAAGCAAAATATCTAATAGGCTCGTTTATAAATGACGGCAATTCAATTGATAATACAAATAGTGCCATACCTAAAAGAGTACCAATTATACCGGGATTCAAAACAATTTTACGTAAAGACATTTCTTTCATACTGCCACTCATAGCATAAACGCCATAAGTCCATAAAACAATGTTAAAAGCAGCGATATAAGTTGCACCAAAGAAAACACCGTCATCACCAAGCAAAACAGCTTGTAGAGGTAGTGACATATAGCCACAGTTAGAGAAGATAGCACCAAATCGCAAAACTTTTTCACGTCTTTTGTCCTTATCACGCACGACAATGTTAGCGATGAAAATATTAATAGCAAAAGAAACAAAAGTAACGATACAAGTCAAAATAAGACTGTTTAGCATATCTGTATCAAATTCACGTTGATAAGAATTTATAATGACACAAGGTGAAACGATATAGAGTGCAAAATCGGTAAAACTTTTTATTGCATTGTCCTTTATAATTTTAGTTTTATTGCATATAAAACCAACAGCAATAAGAATAAAAAGTATAAGAACTTGGTTTCCTACAATTAAAATATTATCAATCAAAAATATAACCTCCTAATACAATATCAAACAATATTATTATATTTAATTTTTTAATCAATTTTTTAATCAAATCATAAATTTATTTTTTAATTCTGTGAGCTGTTATAATTGTGTATGAATACGAGTTTATTGTAATTTTGCAATCATTCCAATATACATAATAATTTTTACCTTTTTTTTCAACATAAGAAATATTATCAATTATACATTCTTTACAAAATTCAATAACATCTTTATTTTCTATTGAAAGATTTTTCTTTATTCTGATTATACCAAGTTCAGTTGTGTGAATTTTATCAATATTATTTACAATTTCGTTTTTATAATTATTCTCCATTTTTCATCACCATAAAATTTATTTTTATTTTATAAATATAATTATTTCACTAATTTTAAGTAAATTAACAAAAATCCTTTTTACCTCACATTATGATTTAAGGCAATACCTTAAATTTTTCTTGTCGGTAAAAAAATAAGGGCTGTTTTAGGTGACAGCCCCATAAAATAATAAATAAACAAATTACTCAACAATACCTCTTAAATCAGAAATATTAGAAACATTGTATCTATTCATATAATCTTCAATACCTTCAACGACTTCCATTGTAGCAAATGGATTTGTAAAATTAGCAGTACCAACAGAAACACCTGTAGCACCGGCCATAATAAATTCGATAGCATCGTCACCGTTAGATATACCACCCATACCGATAATAGGCAATTTAGTAGCTTTGTTTACTTGATAAACCATTCTAACAGCGACAGGTTTAACAGCAGGTCCGCTCATACCGCCTATTTTGTTAGCAAGAACAGGTTTTCTTTTGTGAATATCAATTTTCATACCTGTTAAAGTGTTAATAAGCGACAATGCATCAGCACCACCGTTTTCGGCAGCCTTAGCAATAGCTGTAATGTCAGTAACATTAGGGCTTAATTTCACAATTAAAGGTTGTTCTGCATATTTTTTAACCTCCGATACAACTTTTTCAACCATAGAACAGTCAGTTCCAAAAGCCATACCACCCTCAGTAACATTAGGGCAAGATATATTAAGTTCAAGAAGGTCAACATCTTGACCATTTAATTTTTTAACAACATTCGTATATTCTTCAAGAGAATGACCACAAACATTAACAATAATTTTAGTATCAAATTGCCTTAAAAAAGGAATATCCTCCTTTATAAAATAATCAACACCATTGTTTTGAAGACCAACGCTGTTTAACATACCGCCGTATACTTCAGCGATACGAGGAGCTGGATTTCCTTTCCAAGGTTTGTCGGCAACACCTTTAACAACAACTGCACCAAGTTTATTAAGGTCAACAAATTCCGAATACTCTTTTCCACTTCCAAAAGTACCGGAGGCAGTCATAACAGGATTTTTAAGCTCAACACCTGCGATATTGACTTTTGTATTAATCATTCCACAATACCTCCTTAGAATTAAAGACAGGACCGTCTTTACAAACTTTTTTGTGTTCAAAAGAATCTCCGTTTTTTATTTTAACGACACAACCAACGCAAGCACCGATACCGCAAGCCATTCTTTCTTCCATAGAAACAAAACATTCGATATTTTTGCTTTCAGCATATTGAGCCAAAAATTTAAGCATAATTTTAGGGCCACAAGAATAGATAACATCACCCGTTATATTTTCAGCTTTCATAAGGTCAACGACATTACCTTTAAAACCTACACTACCGTCATCAGTTGCGATTAAAACTTTAGCACCGGTTTTTTCAAAATCTTCTTTTAAGATTGTGCCACTTCTAAAACCAAGTATAACAATTTTTTCGCCTTTAGCCTGTTTAACAGTTTGAAGTAAAGGAGGCACACCGATACCACCACCGACAAAAACACTTGTTTTAACGTCTTTTATATCATAGCCGTTACCGAGAGGGCCGACAATTTTCAAAGTTTCGCCCTCTTTTTTGTCAGAGAAGATTTTAGTACCGGTACCAACGACTTGATAGACAAGACGTAAAGTACCCTCATTTTTATTTATTTCACAAATACTAATAGGACGAGGAAGAAGATTAACACCGTTACCGGTATATATTTCAACAAACTGCCCTGCTGTTGCATTTTCAGCAATAGCAGGAGCTTTGATAATCATATCAAAAATATTTTCACTAATTGAATTATTTTTTAAAACAATAGCATCTACGACTTTTTTCATCTTAAATCCTTCCCAATATCAAAAAGTTGAAGTTCATCTTCGTTAATTTGTGCTTCCATAACGTCAGCCATAGCACAAACAGTATCAAGAGCAGTAATAAGAGTAACGTCACTTTCAACAGCAGTTCTTCTAATTTTGAAACCGTCGCTGTTTACATTGTTGCTTTTTTGAGGAATGTCGATAATGAGGTCAACAACACCACTTCTAATAATATCAAGAATATTAGGAACACCCTCACTAATTTTCTTAACAGTCTGAACTTCAAGACCATTTTCTTTAAGAACAGATGCAGTTCCGGTTGTTGCAATAAATTTGCAACCCATTTTTTCAAATCTCTTAGCGATTTCAACAAAGTTCTGTTGGTCTTTCTTTCTGATAGTTGCGATAATAGTACTACCTGATTTAGGGATAGTCATACCAGCAGCTTTAAAGCCTTTGTAAAGAGCTTTTTCAAGTGTATAACCAAGGCCAAGAACTTCACCAGTTGAACGCATTTCAGGTCCAAGGCTAACTTCAACCTGAGGGAGTTTTTCTGTTGAGAACACAGGAACTTTAACAGCGATAACTTTAGATTCTTCAGCGATTCCTGTACCATAACCCATTTCAGCAAGTTTTTCACCGAGCATAACTCTTGTAGCAAGGTCAATAACCTGAACACCGGTAACTTTACTGATGTAAGGAACAGTTCTAGAAGAACGAGGGTTTACTTCGATAATGTTAAGTTCGCCTTTAAATTCGATAAACTGAATATTAATCATACCGATAACTTTAAGGGCAACAGCGATTTTCTTAGTAACCTCCATAATTTGTTTTTTCATATCATCAGAGATATTTTGTGGAGGATAAATAGAGATACTATCACCAGAATGGACACCGGCTCTTTCAAGATGTTCCATAATACCAGGGATAAATACGTCAGTACCGTCACAGATAGCGTCAACTTCGATTTCACGACCACTTAAATATCTGTCGATAAGAACAGGGTTTTTAGAATCTTTAGCAAAAGCGTCATTAAGGTAAATAGTAAGTTCTTTTTCGTCGTGAGTAATTTCCATACCCTGACCGCCAAGAACGTAAGAAGGTCTAACAAGAACAGGGAAACCAAGTTCGTTAGCAACTTTAAGACCCTCTTCTAAGCTCCAAACACCTTTTCCTTTAGGACGTCTAATGTCAAGAGTTTCAAGAAGTTCGTCAAATTTTTCTCTGTCTTCGGCAGCGTCAATTTGTTCCGGTTTAGTTCCGTAAATAGGGATATTCATTTCATCAAAGAAATTAGCGAGTTTGATAGCAGTCTGTCCACCGAACTGTAAAATAACTCCGTCAGGTTTTTCTCTTTCAACGATATTAAGAACATCTTCTTCAGTAAGAGGTTCAAAATAAAGTTTGTCAGAAGTATCAAAGTCTGTACTTACAGTTTCAGGGTTGTTGTTTACGATAATAGTTTCAATGCCGGCTTTTTTAAGTGACATAATTGAGTGTACAGAGCAGTAATCAAATTCGATACCTTGACCGATTCTGATAGGACCTGAACCGATAACCATAACTTTTTTGTTATTAGAAATAACAGCCTCATCATCTCTGTCGTATGTAGAGTAATAATAAGGAGTTACGGCTTCAAATTCACCTGCACAAGTATCAACCATTTTGTAAACAGGCATAATATCAAATTTCTTTCTTAAATCGTAAATATTAGGAGGTATACAACCAACAAATTTAGATATAGCTTTGTCAGAGAAACCTTTTTCTTTAAAGAATCTGAGATTTTCTTCGTTGAAGTCAGAAAGTTCCATTGTTTTAAGTTCTTCTTCCATATCAACGATTTTCTTAATTTTGTTAATGAAGAATGGGTCCATACCGGTAATCTGGCAAACCTTTTCAACTCTGTAGTTTCTTCTAAGCATTTCAGCGAGGTCAAAAAGTCTTTCGTCATCAGGGACTTGAACACTTTTCTTTAATTCATCAAGAGTTTTTTCTTTAGAAGATTTTCTTTCAAGGCCATATTGACCGATTTCAAGAGAACGAACACCTTTCAAGAGAGCAGATTCAAAGCTGTTTCCGATAGCCATAATTTCACCTGTAGCCATCATCTTAGTACCAAGAGTTCTTTTTGCACCGTGGAATTTATCGAAAGGCCATCTAGGGAATTTAAGAACAACATAGTCAATAACAGGTTCAAAACAAGCGAAAGTTTTACCTGTAACAGCGTTTTTAATTTCATCAAGAGAGTAGCCAAGAGCGATTTTAGCAGCAACTTTAGCGATAGGATAGCCGGTAGCCTTTGAAGCAAGAGCAGAAGAACGGCTAACACGAGGGTTAATTTCGATAACGGCATAATTGTAGCTGTTAGGGTCAAGAGCGAACTGAACGTTACAACCGCCTTTAATTTCGATAGAATTAATAATATTTATAGCGGCACTTCTAAGCATTTGATATTCTCTGTCAGAAAGAGTTTGAGCAGGGGCAACAACGATACTGTCACCGGTATGAACACCAACAGGGTCAACATTTTCCATACTACAAACAGTGATACAGTTACCAACGCCGTCACGCATAACTTCAAATTCGATTTCTTTCCAACCTTTGATACTTTTTTCAAGAAGAACTTGACCAACACGGCTAAGGTGAAGACCTTGAGCAAGGATTTCACGAAGTTCGTCTTCATTGTCAGCGATACCACCACCAGTACCACCAAGAGTATAAGCAGGACGAACAATTACAGGGTAACCAATTGTTTCAGCGAATCTAACACCAGCTTCAACATCAGTAACGATTTCACTTTCAACGATAGGTTGATTAGTTCTTTCCATAAGTTTTTTAAAGCTATCTCTGTCCTCACCCTCTTTGATAGACTCAATAGAAGTACCGATAACACGAACGTGATATTTGTCGAGGATACCGGCATCATAGAGTTCACAAGAGAGGTTAAGACCGGTTTGACCGCCCATACCGGCGATAATACTGTCAGGTCTTTCTTTTGCGATAACTTTTTCAATAAAATCTATAGTTAATGGTTCAATGTAAGTATAATGAGCCATTCCAATATCTGTCATAATTGTAGCAGGGTTGCTGTTTACAAGAACAACTTCAACCCCTTCTTCTTTGAGTGATTGACAAGCCTGTGTACCAGAATAGTCAAACTCAGCGGCCTGACCGATAACGATAGGACCAGAGCCGATAACAAGAACTTTTTTAATAGAATTATCCTTAGGCATAACTATTTAACCTCCTCAATGATTTTCAAAAATCTGTCAAATAAAAATTGTGTATCTAAAGGACCAGGAGTAGCCTCTGGGTGGAACTGAACGCTGTAGATAGGTTTAGTTTTGTGACTGATACCTTCGATACTTCCGTCATTTACGTTAATAAATGTAGGTTCAACATCATCAGATAACTCACTAACAACAAATTCGTGATTTTGAGATGTAATGTAAACTCTGCCTGTTTTGAGGTCTTTAACAGGGTGGTTTCCGCCGTGGTGACCGAATTTAAGACGAGTAGTATTACAACCGAGAGCAAGAGAGATAATCTGATGACCGAGGCAAATACCAAGGATAGGAATACCTGTTTCCATAAGTTTTTTAACGTTTTCAACAACAGTAGGAATATCTTTAGGGTCTCCAGGGCCGTTTCCTAAGAATATAGCGTCAGGGTTACAAGAAAGAATTTCATCAACGCTAGTAAACGCAGGGAAAACAGTTAATTTACAGCCTCTTTTGTTAAGGTCACGAAGGATACCTTTTTTAATACCACAATCGAGAACAGCGAGGTGAGTTCCGTTTCCGCTCATAACGTATTTTTCAGCAGGAGTAACTTCTTTAACAGCATCTTTGTTAGAGAAAGTATCAAATTTTTGTTTAATCTGGCTAGGAGTAAGGTCGTCTACTCTGGTTGTAATTATACCGAGCATAGTTCCGTTATCTCTTAAAACTCTGGTTAAGGCTCTTGTGTCGATACCTTCAAGACCCATAATTTTGTGTTGTTTTAAGAAACCGTCAAGTTCCATTTCACATCTCCAGTTGTTAGGCATATCGCATTTTTCACGAACGATAAAACCTTTAAGGAAAGGTTTTCTGCTTTCCATATCTTCAAGGTTAATACCATAGTTACCAATAAGAGGATATGTCATAGTTACGATTTGACCGGCGAAAGAAGGGTCAGTAAGAGTTTCTTGATAACCTGTCATACCGGTTGTAAAAACTACTTCACCAACAGTTTCTTTAACGTGACCAAAGGCATTTCCTTTGAATTTCATACCGTTTTGGAGTATAAGTTCAGCTTTAATTGTCTTTTCCATAGTCTATATACATCTCCTTAAATCATTTTTCATATCAATAACAGCTTGACGAGAAGCTTTAGCAAAATCTGCTTCAGAAAAACTATTTTTATAAGGTTCTTTTGTGTATGCAGCAATGATACCTCTTGATGAGTTTACGATAGCACCAAGACCGTCTTTGTTAAAGCATACAGCAAGGTCTTCAGCTTTTCCGCCCTGAGCACCATATCCTGGAACAAGGAAGAAAGTATGAGGCATAACCTCTCTAAGTCTTTTAGCCTGTTCAGGGTGAGTAGCACCAACAACGGCACCAACTTCGCTAAATCCGTTTACACCGATTAATTCTTCGCCCCATTTAGAAATAAGAGAACCAACTTTTTCATAAAGAGGAACACCGTCAACAAGTAAGTCTTGAATTTCACCACTATTAGGATTAGAAGTTTTAGCAAGGATAAATAAACCTTTTTCGTATTCTTTACAGTCTTTTAAGAAAGGTGTAATTGAGTCAGAACCAAGGTAAGGGTTAAGAGTAATAAAATCTTGTTTAAAAACGTCATAGCCAATTCCGTCAACATCAGCACGACCAATATGACCGTCAGAATAAGCCTGTCCGGTTGATGCTATATCACTTCTTTTGATGTCACCAATAACGATAAGACCTCTTTTTTTAGCATATTCAATAGTTTTTATGTATGCTTTAAGACCGCTTATACCGTATCTTTCATACATAGCTATTTGAGGTTTAACAGCAGGAACAAGGTCATAAATTTCATCAATAATCATTTTATTAAAGTGTAACATTGCCTTGCTCATACCCTTGAGAGTTTTGCCATATTTAGCAAAAGCCTCTTCTTTTATAAATTGAGGTATAAAAGCCTCCTGAGGGTCAAGACCAACAACAGTAGGGTTTCCAGTAACTTTAATTTTGTCAATAAGTTTGTCAATTATCATTATCTAAACTCCTCTCTTAAAATTCCGTTTTCAACAATAGTTTTTCCACCAACGATAGTATAGAGGACTTTGCCTTTAACTTTTCTACCGTTAAAAGGTGTATTTCTAGCTTTTGACTCAAATTTTTCGATGTCAATAGCGTATTCGCAGTTAGGGTCAATAATAGTTATATCGGCGTCTTTTCCAACAGATAAAGTACCTTTGTCAGAGTTTAAGACTTTAGCCGGATTGTAAGACATTTTTTCAATAAGTTGAGATGGTGTAAGGACACCTGTTTCGACTAATTCAGTAATACCAAGACATAAAGAAGTTTCAAGACCGATAATACCATTTGCAGCTTTTTCAAATTCGCAATTTTTTTCATCAACGTGATGAGGTGCGTGGTCTGTTGAGATAACTTCTATTATGTTATCTTTAAGAGCTTGTTTAAGAGCTTCAACATCAGCTTTTGTTCTTAAAGGAGGGTTCATTTTGTAGTTAGCGTCATAATCATTTATATCATCTTCAGATAAAGTAAAATGATGAGGAGTAACTTCGGCAGTAACTTTAATGCCTCTTTCTTTTGCTTGTCTAATAAGTTCAACACAACCTTTTGTACTCATATGACAAAGATGAAGTTTTGCGTTTACGCTGTCAGCAAGGATAATATCTCTTGATACAATAACTTCTTCAGAATCATTTGAAATACCTTTAAGACCAAGGAGAGCAGCTTTGTCACCTGCATTCATTTGACCTTTTGCAACAAGGTTTAAATCCTCACAATGAGAAAATACAGGGAGATTAAACATACCGGCATACTTAAGAGCTGTTTTCATAAGTCCAGCATTTTCAACACTTCTTCCGTCCTCTGAAATTGCACAGATACCAACGCCCGCCATTTTACCGATGTCAGCAAGTTCTTCACCTTTTTGACCTTTTGTAATGCTACCGATAGGTAAAATATTTACAACACCGTCTCTCTGAGCTTTCATATTAACGTACTCAACAATAATTTCGTTGTCAATAACAGGGTTAGTGTTAGGCATACAACATATAGTTGTAAAACCACCCATAGCAGCACTTCTTGAGCCTGTTTTAATAGTTTCTTTTCTTTCAAAACCAGGGTCACGGAGATGAACGTGTAAATCAATAAGACCAGGAACAACCCAATATCCTTTTGCTTCAATAGTTTCATCAACATCAGAAGAAATATTTTCAGAAACTTCAATAATTTTTCCGTCAGAAACTAAGATGTCAGAAACTTTATCAATAGAATTTGCAGGGTCAATAACACGACCATTTTTAATTAAAGTTTTCATAATTACATATTGCCCCTTTCTGTTAAAAGTTTTAAAATAGCCATTCTAACGGCAACACCGTTTTTAACTTGAACATTGATAACAGAGTGTTTGCCATCAATAACATCTGTACTAAGTTCGATACCTCTGTTTACAGGGCCGGGGTGCATAACGAGAACATCGTCTTTGGCATATTTAAGTATTTCACTGTTTACACCGAAAAGACTGCTGTATTCTCTAAGACTAGGGAAAGGCATAGCTTTTTGTCTTTCAAATTGTATACGAAGCCCCATAACAACGTCAGCATTGCTAACAGCTTTAGGAATATCAGTAACGACATTAACGCCGAGGGATTTCATAGAATTAGAAACAAGAGTAGAAGGACCGGCAAGAGTAACATTAGCACCAAGTTTTTTAAGACCAAATGCGTTACTTCTTGCGACTCTGCTGTGAGCAATATCCCCAAGAATAGTTACGTTAAGACCCTCAAATTTTTTCTTGTATTCAAGAATAGTAAATAAATCAAGTAAGGCTTGAGTTGGGTGTTCGTTACTACCATCACCGGCATTAACAACAGATGCATTAACATTTTTAGCTAATATATGGGCAGCACCGGTCATTGAGTGACGAATAATCATAACATTTATACCCATTTGGTCTAAAGTAACACCGGTATCAATAAGACTTTCACCTTTGTTTACACTACTGGTAGCAACACCTAAATCTTTAACGATAGCACCGAGATAATCTCCTGCTAACATAAAAGACATTTTTGTACGAGTACTGTTTTCATAGAAAAGAGTAACAACGCTGGCAGATTTCAGTTCATCACTACGCTTTGAAGGATTGTCAATTTTTTCTTTCATCTGTTTAGCAGTTTCAAGAATAGTCATAATTTCATCTTCAGTTAAATCCCTCAAACCGAGAAGGTCTTTTCTTTTAAACATATAAGAATATCCTCACTTTCATAGATATTTTTTCAGATAAACCACAAATTTATTCATAGCCTATCTGCTGTAGTATAGCTTGTAAATAGCCACACAGTAAAAAAGACAATAAAAAGGGTGATAATAAACACTCTTTCCATTGTCTTTCAATTATTCAATAGGTAACGAAGGAAAATAATCATTACTGCAAAAACTGGATTTTATAGTTTTAAAAAACACGATATTTGTCATAATAAATTCCTCCTTCGCACTTCTTCACGTATTTCTAAATATTTTATCATTTTATGTCAATCTTGTCAACATACAAAATAAGAATTTATAAAAAATACATGTTAAAGTGTCAATGATTGGTTACACTTTTTTTCTGTCAAGGGTAAGGTGGAGA
>CABVAP010000057.1 GCA_902496345.1 uncultured Eubacteriales bacterium | reverse complement strand
TTTTGTTTATTTATAGTTGTTTATTTCATAAATATTTCAAAATTAGATTGACGTATAGGAGGAATCGAAAATGAATGCTGTAGCATACGCACGATATAGTACTGATAAGCAAACAGAAAACAGTATAGCTTATCAGCTTTCAAAAATCACTGAATACTGTCAAAACCACAATATAAACTTAACCAATGTATATACTGATGAAGCTTGCTCCGGAACCAATACAAACAGAGTTGGATTTCAAAATATGTTGAAAGCAGCACAGCGAAAAGAATTTGAAGCTGTCGTTATCTATGATATATCAAGAGGTTCAAGAGATGTTGTTGACTGGCTTGAGTTTAGAAAAAATATGAAAATACTTAATATACAAATCATATCAACAAGCCAACAATTGGGCGATATAAGCGACCCTAACGCATTTCTAACAGAATTAATAAGCGTTGGTTTGGGACAACATCAAGTACTTGATATAAGAAAAAAATCAATAGACGGAACAAATGAAAGAGCAAAGAAGGGGCTGTTTTGTGGTGGCTATCCTCCACTTGGTTATGATATAGTTGACGGAAAATATATCATCAATGAAATAGAAGCTGATTATGTACGCTTGATTTATAAGCTTTATGCAGATGGAAAAAGCTATGACTACATAATTGATAAGCTAAACGGCTTAACAGGAAAAAGAGGACAGGTTATAGGCAAAAGTTCTCTTAAATCTATACTAAATAACGAAAGATACATAGGGGTTTATACTTGAAATAAGAAACAATATAAATATATGCGTAAATGGGCAGGAGGAAAGTCAAATCCTAATTGCATACGAATAGAAAATGCAATTCCACGAATTATTGACGATAACACATACGAAAGGGTCCAAATGAGAATGAAAAATAATAAAAGAAACGGTTCAAACAAAGCAAAGAGAGAATATTTATTAAGTGGTTTAATAAAATGTAGCTCTTGTGGAGCTTCCTATATTGGAAAATGTTCAACTTCAAAAGCTGGTTATGAAACAAGATATTACGTGTGTGGAAATAAATACAGAACTCACTCTTGCGATGCAAAAAACATAAATGCAAACGAATTAGAAACTTTTGTTGTGGCATCTTTAAAAGACTATTTATCAAATTTAGATTTTAATGAATGTGCTGACGAAATTCTATCTCAGCTAAATTCAGCCACTGACTTAAAAAAAGAAAAAGCAGAATTAGCAGAAGTTGAAAGAAAAATTAATAACATTGTAAAAAGCATTATGAACGGAATTATTTTTGATGAACTACAAAATGAGCTTAACTTGTTAAAGACGCGCCAACAAGAATTAAAAACTATAATAAATTCCTTTGAAAATAATACCTCAAAAATAAAAAAAGATGATATTATTAAGAAATTAAAATACGACATAGAAAATCTAGCCTCCGAAACAAAAACCGTTGTCAAAGACTTAGTTCAAATAGACGTAAATAAAGACGGTTCTTGTACCGTCTTTATCGGTTTTCTTATGAATGATTGCGGGAGCCGGATTTGAACCGACGACCTTCGGGTTATGAGAACTTCTCCCACCATTTTCTCCCTATTTTTAACTTTCAAAAACATCAGTTAATAAGCAATTTTTCACCTATCAATTTTATTATTTTACAACAGCTACGAATAAAATTTAACGACAATAAAGACATTATAAAGACAACGAAAAATTTACTCATCAAATTTTTTAATTACAAATTTTCCCAACATATTGTTTACTCGTATTATTTTGACTATTAACATTATAGTTTTATTTGGGTTAATTCTTCAATTTGTGCTCGACTCCAAAAAGAATTCTCCCAGTAAAAATATTCGTCTTTTCTCTTTTTAAAAATACGATATGGCTTATCAGAATTATCGTAAATATGGCAAACATCACATATTTCTATTAATTTAGGAATTAAATCAAGAGCTTTTTTATATCGAGAAATAATTTTATCCTCTGGTACATCATGACCACCTGCAGCAGTTCTTGCTTTAACTCTTGTTATATTAATGTAATAATCAGCAGTTAATATATAGATACATCTAATAAAATAACTATGTTCTTTTGCTCGTTTCAGTAATTCAAGATTTCTTGTTGTTGAAAGTACAGTTTCAAATGTAAAACTTTTATTTTCATCTATCAATTTATTTCTTAGTTTATCAGCTAACTGAGCTGCTTCTAAATCCGAACAGAAACTGCTCCTTTTAATTTCATCAGCATTTATATAAGGCTCAATTATATTTGCAAGTTTAGTAACAGTACTTTTTCCCGAACCATTTGGCCCTGCAAAAACAATAATTTCAGATTTTTTATTCATATTCTCGTCTCCCATCAGGATATTCTAAGTAAGGCGCTTTTTTATCAAAATCATATTTTGCTATTGGAAGTCCTTTTATTTCTTTTATTTCATTTTCAATACGAACAGCTTCTTGAAAACGCTTACTTAATTCATCATCTGAAACACCACATGTAAAATCTAATTCATTCTCTAATTTCATATTAATACCTCCCGTTTAAAAGCAAATTACAAATATTTGTTTGCATTTATATTTTATCATGATTTTATATTTATTGATTTTATACCTTGGATTAAGTTGAATAAATCCTCTTATTTATGTTATACTGTAATATGGCTAATTTCAATAAAATTTGTGATTTTTTTCGTTTAATTTATCGCCTATTCTAAGAACAATTATATCACCAAAATATAAGTTTAAAGCAGTTTTTACAACTCCTGAAATTTTTCTCGAATTATATGGTACTAAGTTTAATAAATCCTCATAAGAAAACTTAAACTTTTTATTATCAAGTAAAATATTAATAATTGCTAATTCATTAGGCCCTTCACACATAATCAGAATTTTTTTATCCGTTTTCATTTTATAATATCAATATTATGCCACAAAAAAAGAATTTAAACAATATTTTTGTTTAAATTTTATATAATATTGTGGAGGGGATTCAATAAATATTCATTGTTACAAACAAAGCACTATAAAGATTATGCCTATTTCAGGATATAATGCCTTATTAAAGCTTAAAAAACAACGTTATAAATGCAAATGCTGTGGCAAAACTTTTACTGCAAAAACTGATATAGTAAAAAAGAATTGCTACATATCAAATAATGTAAAGCAAGTGGCAGCGTTGTATGCCTCAAAAAAAATATCCGAAAAGGATAATTGCTATACAGCTAAATATAAGTCATAACACAGTAAACAGGGTTATAAACTCTTTTTTTGACAGTTATAAGATTAAGGAAACGCTGATTAATTCGCCTAAACAAATTCGGAGGAAAAATTTTCTGTTTCAAGGAAGTAAAAACACAGGCTTAGTCAGAGCCTAAGTCAAGTTTTTGCTGACGCAGGAACAGGAAAATTTAGCCCGAATTTGTGAAGTGCTTAATTAATCAGTGGTTCCTTAAGTCTACTAAAGATGCTGACGGTTCAATGAGTTTCATTTACTGCGATGCTCAAACGCACAACATAATTGATATTGTAGAAAACCGACAGCTTGCCTATTTGAAAAAATCTTTTAGACGTTATAATAAAAAAGCCCGAAAAGCTGTTAAGGAAGCACCGATTAATTCGCCAAAACAAATTCGGAGAATTAATCAGTGCTTCCCTAATATTTCATTTTACTTATTATCTTCTCAAAAATCTCACAACTCAATTTTGCAAACACTTCTTTTTTAGCGATAACATCAATCCACCCTTTTGGTATATTGTCATATCCATAATAACAGCCAGCAAGTCCACCTGCCAAAGCTCCTATAGTATCTGTATCATTTCCAAGATTAACAGCTTTAAGAACACATTCCTCATAAGACGTTGTATTTATAAAGCACCAAATAACTGCTTCCAAAGTATCAATAACATAACCACTACTTTTAATCTGATTTTCAGGTAATTCAGAAAATTTTTCAATATTTCTCAATCTCAAAAAAGTATTTAAGTCTTCTTCAAAATCATTTTCTTCATTATGGAGCATTTTTAAATTTTTATACTCATAAAACTTGATTATTCTCCCAACGCTCTCGCTTATAATTTCAATTTTACTTTTATTAGATTTGCAATTAATTATATTTGAAATTAAGCTACTGTAAATACCACAAGCAATTATACTTCTTATATGACCATGTGTTAGCTTTGAAACATTCTCAATAATTTGTAAATTTTCATCAAGTTTTTCAAAAAAGTTATTTGATAGATACAAAGCTATTGGTAAAATCCTCATCAAAGAGCCATTTCCATTTTCATAAACAGATTTTCCACCACATTCAATAGGTTCTTCCCCTTTTCCATAAGAAACAATCGCTCTGCTTGTTGAAAGTCCAATATCAAAAACTTCACCATAAGGTGTGTATTCTTTTTCTACAAACCAAGAATAAAAACTATCCATAAGTTTTTTATAAAAAGTATAATTATTTTCCACATTATTTTTAGAAATCACGTCAAGAGTTGCCAACACCATACTACTATCATCAGACCACGTTCCTTTTGGTTGATTATATGTTCCAAATTCTCTCATATTTGTTACAGGCAATTTTTTAAGAGTTTCTCTTGATGTAAATTCAACAGGCACACCAAGTGCATCACCAACAACAAAACCAATTATTCCCGATAGCACATAATTACTTTTATACATAAAAATCCTCCTCTGTAATTGTGTTTATAAATCATTCAAAAAGTATCTAAGGAAGTACTGATTAATTCGCCAAAACAAATTCGAAGAAAAATTTTTCTGTTTCAATAAAGCAAAAACGCAGGCTTAGTCGGAGCCTAAGTCAAGTTTTTGCTGACGCAGAAATAGGAAAATTTAGCCCGAATTTGCAAAGTGCTTAATTAATCAGTGGTTCCCTAAGGCAATACCACATAATTTAATATGCAGTATTGCCTTAAAAGCCTAATATTTAAGTTATTTTGTCAGTAAAAAAACTACCTTTTAATACCTCACCAATACTATCAGCGATATTTTTCATCTTTTTTTAAATTCCTCAATGTACGCTCCCACTCTCTTTTTTCTCTTTTCCTCATACGTAGCCAATATTTCATTCGTTCTTTTTCAGTATATTTAGGATTTGTTAAACGTTCAGCATCTACATCAATACTTATCGATTCCCCAATAACACATAAACAACAGATTGCAGCTAAAATTAAGGCAACTTTTTCATCTTGAACAAAGAAAAATGAAATCTTATATACTATATAGCCTCCTATAAAAAGTGCAATTAAATTTAGCACAACATGTTCAATAAGCCACCCTATGATTTGAAAAATTCCTCTTATAATTTTCATAAAATCATCTCCTAAAGAATTAATTACTATCCCATTAAACAAATTTATTTTTGACCATCAATCTTCTCTTTAATTTCGTAAATATCAATATTCTACTAAATAATATTTAATTTTATCATTAATGTTGTTATCATTCATAGCTTTAATAAATTCTTCTGTTATAATAGGGTGACCTTCCCCTTTAGGCACAAGCATAACGGCATTAATTTTTTCAAATTTTCCACTCTTGATTTCATTATACCCCCTTTTACCATTTGACTGGTTTAATACCCAATTATTTTCTTTTTCTATTATCAAATCATTTATGTAATTTGCATAAAAGAATATTTCAGAAATAATACCTACCTTTTTATTATCGCAAACTTTTAATTCTATAATGTTAATTTCTGAGTCCTTATAAGTCCATAAATCAATAGCAGCATTTCTCCCATTAAAAACTCTGTTTACTTTTTTTGCATCACCAACAAATAATCCAACAGGTAACTGATTATAAATATCATTTTCTCTTTCAAAAGGTATATCATTTTTTTTAAATATATCATATAATTCATATTTATTATCTTTAAAAAAATTTTCAATATATTTTTCACTATTTTCTTTAGAATTATTTTCACTTTCTTTTTTCGGAACATTATTTATCATTTCATTATTTGCTAAAAATTCAGAAAAATTTTTAACAATACTACTTAAATCTTCAGACACAGAAAACCAATCATATTGTTTTTTAAATTTTAATACTCTATACAAAAATCTCATACAATTCAAATGTTCATTAAATAAACTTTCTTTATGTATCACATTTCCATCTTTAAAAAATTTTATTGTTTCTATTTCTTCTGCACATTTTTCTATATCTAATATAATTTTTCCTTTTTTATTCAAGTAATAGCAATATATTACAAAAGCCCAACCTTCAAATGCAGCCTCATCTTCTTGAAGATTTTTATCCAAAGAATCTTTTTTCAAACAAATTTCAACACAATTATCAAATTTTTTAACATCAATTTTATCAGGAAATTTTAAATTATTGTTTCCACATTTTTCCCTAAAAGCCTTAATAATTTCCTCTCTAATATCTTTCATAATACCAATCCTTTCATAATAAAATTATAAATACATCTTTATTTTTATAAATATTAAATAGTTTAAAGTATGCTTTCATTTCCAAAAGCATTTTTTCCTATATAGCTAACACTTTTAGGCAAATATTACCCTTGTTGCATTAATATCACACCAATCTACGCTACCTGTCAATTTATTAAAATATAAAAAACCTCCCTCAACTTTATATTTTATATAATCCTCAAAAATAAAACCAGCATCTATTTTTAATTGAATAGAATCAATTTCATTAAGACTTTTCGTCATAATATCCTCTGTCATTTCCAAAGCTTGCCTTTTAGAAATTTTTTCAATTTTACCCGTTATAGGATTATGATAAGTTTTAATTTCAGCTACCAAATCATCTATATTTTTAACCATTTGAATACACTTCCTTAATTTCATATTTTACATAATTCTTCAAAGCTTCATCATAAACAAAAAAATTTGTATTTTTTAAATCAAAAGCTGATTTAGCTATAAATTTAATATTTTTTATATTTTCAGGAAAATATACATTCATTTTAGATATTTTATAAAAAGCACATTCTCCTATATATTCAATACTTTTTGGCAATCTAAAATTTTCAAAAGCTTTGCAATTACAGAAATAAAATGCATGATCATCTATTACTTTAATACTGTTAGGTAAATTAATAATTGCATCATCAGTAAAAGCATCTTCAAAAGCACTTTTTTCTATAATTTCAACACCATACTCCATATTTAACTTATTCAAGCTTTTGCAATCTTTAAAAGCACCCCAGCCTATTTTTTTAACTGACTTTGGTATAAAAACCTCCTCCAAATCTTCATTTCCCCAAAAAGCCCAACTAATATCATACAAAGTGTCTACAGTTTTATTTAACTTTATTCCTCCAATAGAAGTTACCTCAACTCCATTAATTTTTTCAGGAATAATTGCTTTTGTAACAGAATTATCGCACCAATCTATACTTCTTGTAATTTCATTAAAATATAAAAAACCTCCCTCAACTTTATATTTTATGTAATCGTTTAAAATAGCACCTACATCAACTCTAAGCTGCATATATTCAAAATCTATCTCTAAAGAAGCCAAAGTCGGAAAAATAATTGAATCTATTCTTTTAAAAATATTTTCTTTTAAACATTTTTCTTTTTTACCACTTATAGGACTATAAAAAGTTATCTCAGTTTCATTATTTTTATAAATATCTGCATTTCGTATTATCTGAATAACTTTTTTAAAAATTTCTGATATATAATCAGCATATACTTTTTTCCCATTTATCGGATTATAATAAGCTCTTCCTTTTTTGTTGTGTTTAACCATAGTTATCAGCCTCCATAATATATTATAAAAACAACTTGTACTAAATATCAAATCAAACCTGTTTTATCAAATTATACGGTATTGCCTTAAAATTTATAAGGAAAAGAACTTATATCCTTTATATTCCAATAATTGTCACTTGAATAACATTTCTTATTTTGTGCAAATTTATATGCATAAGAATCTTTTTCGATATAAACACAAACTTCTTCTTTTTCTTCTTCAGCCTCCTCGGCTGTAATATGTCTTACCTTACCCCAACATAAAACATCTTCATCATCACCATTATCAATGAAAGTTGTCCATTGTGTAGCTATTTCAAATGCATCTTCTGAAATTTTTGTAACACTTTTAGGAATCAGAATATGTTTCAGCTTAAAACAATCTCCAAATGCCCTATCCCCAATGCTAACAACCCCTTCAGGAATTTCAATACTATATAACCATTGACTTTCCAAAAAACAAGCTTCTTCAATTTTGGTTATATTTGAAGATAATTTTATTTTAAACAAATAATTTTTATAAAATGCCCATTTTTCAAGGACTTCAACTGAGTTTGGAAGTATAAGCTCATCAATAGACGTAAACATAAAAGCATCTTGGCATATTTTCTTTACACCATCGGGAATTATAACTGTTTCTCCACATTTATTGTGTTGGGCGCAACAAATTAATTCTGTCATATCTTTATTGTATAAAATTCCGTCATAACTTGAAAAATATTTATTTTCTTCATCTACATAAATATTTTCTAAATATCTGCAGCCACCAAAAATTTGTGTTCCAATTTTGTTTACATTTTTAGGAATAGTTATTTTTTTAATATCAGAATAACAAAAAGCTCTTTCTTCTATCTCCTTGATAGTATCAGGAAGTATAATTTCTTCTATTTGCCATAATTCACACAAAGATTTGTTTCCGATTTTCTTAACCTCGCACCCATTGATTG
The DNA here is from genome assembly GCA_902496345.1 of uncultured Eubacteriales bacterium. GTDB lineage: Bacteria > Bacillota > Clostridia > Lachnospirales > CAG-274 > MGBC114079. The sequence goes on along the minus strand of CABVAP010000057.1, from coordinate 5,327 downwards.
TTTCAGGAATAACTATTTTATAACTTTTAACATCTTCACAAACATAGTCTAAATCATAATCTAAATCTGAATCAAGATATTCATATCTTCTTTCAAATCCAATAATCGTATTCCTCTTTGTGTCAAAAAGCAATACTCCTGTTTCAACACTAAATTCTACAATATTAGCATTATTAGTATTATTGAGCATATTAAAACCCCTTTCAAAATAGCTACACAAAATTTCTGTATTAATTTATACATTGATTTCTATATTTAATTGTCAAGGTACAAAATTAAATTTTATTGTATAAATATTATAGCATATACCATTTTGAAATTTTATAAAATCAGATACACCCTTTCTAATCATAGGACTTTACAACGTTTACGTCCATATTTAAACTTTTCAATAATGTTAATTTCCCTATTGAAAATTATATCACCACCATATATTGAAAAATATAACAATCTTCAATTTTACAAAATTGAATACGCAAAAAATGTACAAAAAAATTACCGTATTTAAAAATTTAAACAACGGTAATTTTATAATTCAAAACATACTTTAATTTTCTTATATAATCCATCTAAAATCCCAATCTTGAGTAGTTTGGTACCATAAACTATATGACTTATACATTTTTTTCTTTTCATCATATTTAAAGATGCAGCCTATATCATTTAATATTTTAAAATCTTTCATCATAGTTTGCCTTGAGCATTCAGGAAAACTTTCTTTATACCACTCTGCCAATCCTAACAAATTGTATTTCTTTTTTAACTCTTTTAAATTCTTATAATAAAATTCTTTTTCATCTATATCATACATATAACACATATCCAATATATCCCCCCAATATTTATATAGTCCAACATGTCCTGTAAAACAATCATTTTCGCAAACAAAATCAAAATCATCAAAATTTTCAAACTTTCTTAAAATTGTTAAGAGCCTTTTTATTTTTTTATATTTCATATCACCACTATCAGAGTTTCCATAAAGAGCCTTAATTTTTTTATACTCTATTATAGTTTTAAAAATTCCTCTAAGTGTATATTTAGGTAAATCAATTATTCTTTCTGCTATTTCCTCATATTTTATAATAGAATTTCCAAAGAGCAAATCATTTTCATACAATACCCCGTCTTCACTCAAATACCATTTATTTATAGTTATTTCTAAAATAAAAAGCAACTCATACTTTGTTTTATTAGGCTCTTTTATTTCAATGGTACAATCCATTGCAAGTGAATTAAATAACTTAATATCATTTTTTTTCATAATAACACCCCTAATTTAAGATATATTTTTCTCCATCTCCTAATACATTAATTTTATCTTTAAATTTTTTAAATTCATCGAAATTATAAAATTCATCTGCCATTTCCGTATGCATAGGAATAATAACTTTTGGTTGTATATGTTCAATCAAATTTTTTATTGTTTCTGGATAAGCGTGACCACTTGTATGTAAATTAATTTTTTTATAATCTCCAATAAAATCAATTAATTTAAGCTTTTTATTTGCACCACTTAAATATCCTTTCCAAAGAGAATATATTATTAAAGAATTTTCCTTTTCAAATTCATTAATAAAATCTTTAAATTTTTCCGATGTATATCTTACAAAAGCGACAAATCCTTTTTCCTTTAATTTTTCTAAATCTGTAGGATAACACCTGTCAGCTCTTCCTAAATCAAACATATTGCCCAATATATATGTAGGCAGCTCATTTCCATTAATGCAACGCTTTCTATATTTAGAATAATACTTTCCTTTATCTTTAATAGCAGTATTAATAACCAAATATTGATATTCATCGCAAACAAATGCTTTATCATTAGGAATAGCATTATAAAAACTCATAATGCTATCAATATTTGTTGATGATACTAAAACAAAATTATATTTATTTCGTTTAAAAATCTCTTTTGCTCTATTTTGAAGTTCCTGTTCGCTTTTAACAATATCATTATTCTCTATTTCTTTTTTTCTTGATAGCATAGTTCCTTCAGTTATAAGAATATCAATATTTTTATCCAAATAACTATTAATCATTTTGTAAAAACGGTTATTTTCACTAACTATGCCATGATTTCTAAAATCGCCCGAAAAAAGAATTTGTTTGCCCTGTGCATTAATTAAAAACATATATGAATCCAATGCTGAATGGTCAACAACAAGAGGAATAACCTGTATATCACCAAATTCCAAAATTTCTCTTGGAATATATGTATACATATTTTTTATTTTTTCATATCCTTTTTCTTCAGTAACAAAATCTGTCCGTTCTGTTAATATTAATGATATTTTTTTAGCTGTCTTGCCAATAAACATTTTAACGTCATTAGGAACTTTTTTATACATACCAAAATGGTCATTATGATAATGAGAAAACAGCACTGCATCACATTTTTTTCTGTCATTTCCAAAAACTTTTTCAATAATTTCATCATCAGAAAATGAATTTTCATTTTTCATATCAGGTAAATTTGAACCAAAATCAATAATTATTCTATTTGTATCTGTTTCTATTTCTGTGACACCACCACCTATTTGATGAGTTCCCCTATAAATTGTAATCGAAACCATTTCTTATCCCCCCTCCAGACTGTCCTAAAACTCATTTGCTCTTGTGTATTCTTCACAATTTTTTTGATGATTTTACGCTTTTTTAAAGGTTTCTCTGCCATTTTTTTGCTTATTTTTTGTGTAATTTGACAGTCCGACTTTAATTTTCGGACAGTCTGCCTCGTAAAAATATAATAAATTTTAATGGTTCTATAATATTTGGTGTGGTCATCATTTGATTGCACCAATTTTTTATAAAAAAAAGATAGATATAAGCTCAACTTCCTTGTAAAATTAAGTCACCACAACCTATACGAGAGGAGCAAAGCTTATGTCCACTAATAATTATATATCAAATCTTCTTAATTTAAAAGACCCAAATTTAATTTTTGATAAAGTTGTTAAAGAAAATATTAACGATAACGAAGCTACTGTTATTTATGGAAAATTAGTCAATAAACCTGATACTTGTCCTCATTGTGGAGGAGACTCAATAAATATTCATAGTTACAAACAAAGCACTATAAAAATTATGCCTATTTCAGGGTATAATACCTTATTAAAGCTTAAAAAACAACGTTATAAATGCAAATGCTGTTGCAAAACTTTTACTGCAAAAACAGATATAGTAAAAAAGAATTGCTACATATCAAATAATGTAAAGCAAGCAGCAGCATTGTATGCCTCAAATAAAATCTCCGAAAAGGATATTGCTATACAGCTAAATATAAGTCATAACACAGTAAACAGGGTTATAAACTCTTTTTTTGACAGTTATAAGATTAATTATAATTATTTGCCGGAAGTCCTTTGTTTTGACGAATTTAAGTCTACTAAAGATGCTGACGGTTCAATGAGTTTCATTTACTGCGATGCTCAAACGCATATAAAGTTATACTTAAATATGTACAATAAATATTAAATAAGAATGTACAAATGTTATGATATATGAGTTACAAGGAGGAACTCATAATGATACTAAATAATCAGATCATAACAAACATAAAAATAGAAAGTGTCAACGACCTGTACAAATTAAAACCATTTTTGGAGGATGGGACATTGAAGATTAATAAAAGTCAAATAGCAAGAGAATTGGAGGTTGACAGACGTACAGTAGATAAATACATAAACGGATATACAAAACCAGAAACAAGAAACTATAATGACTGCATTACACCATTTTATGATATTATAGCTGAATTATTATCAGACAGAAACCAGCAGGTGTTTTACTACAGAAAAGTTTTATGGCAGTATCTTGTAGATAACCATGGCTTTACAGGTGTTTATTGCAATTTCTGCCATTACCTTAGAAAATATCCTGAATTCGATTCATATTTCAGAAAAAGCAGATCTTCAAACACTAATAAGGTAACCATTAGATATGAAACGCCTATGGGTAAGCAGGCTCAGTTAGATTGGAAAGAATCAATTCCATTCATTCTTTCTTCAGGAAAAACTGTAGATGTAAATATTTTTGTTTTATTGCTGTCATATTCAAGATTCAGGGTATACAGAGTTTCGCTTTCCAAAACACAGGTTATACTTTTCTCGTTTCTTGATAATGCATTTGAAACATTTGGTGGTGTACCAGATGAAATAGTTACAGATAACATAAAAACTGTTATGGATAAGGCAAGAACAGAATATTCTGCCGGTAAAGTAAATAATAAGTTTCAGCAGTTCGCTGATGATTATGGTTTTAAAGTTCAGCCGTGCATCGTAGGGCATCCCCATACAAAGGCCAAGGTTGAGGCTCCCATGAAGATACTTGATGAAATAAGGGCTTATAATGGAAAGTTAAATTACCAGGAACTGGTTGAATTAGTAACAAGAATTAATAATCGTGTTAATGCACAGATGAACCAGGGAACAGGAAGAATTCCGCTGATGTATTTTAACAGAGAAAAGGCTTTCTTAAACAGCCTGCCCGCTGATACCATAAGAAAGCCTTATCAAATCATCACAAATACCGTAAAAGTCAATCATTCAAGCATGTTTTATTACAAAGGATGCCAGTACTCGGTCCCACCAGAGTACGTAGGAAAGATTGTTTCTTTACAAGTATATGATGGTTATATACATGTGTATTATAACACAGAATTTATAACCATTCATCAATTAAGTTCAAAAAAATTGAATTATATATCTGAACATTATACTGCTATCGTCAGAAAATCCCATATTTTCAAAGATGAACACATAATGGACAGAGCAAAAGAAAATCTTGAGATAATAGGAAAGGTTTATGATCATGAGTAACAGTACATACAATCAGCTAACAGCAAATCTGGAACTGTTGAAATTAACCCAGATGAAACTTCATCTTGATGAGATAAGAGATTTTGTAACAACAAATGGATTATCCTTTACGGAAGGTCTATTAAAGCTTAGTAATTACGAGGTGGATTTTAAAGAACAGAATGCTTCACGATCTATGATAAAGGCTGCTGCATTTCCATTTGTAAAAGAGCTTAAAGATTACGACTTTGGGTTTCAACCAAGTGTGAATGAGCAGGAAATGAGGGAACTTGCAAGTCTTGGTTTCATAGAGAAGAATGAAAATATCGTATTTCTTGGACCGAGTGGAGTAGGAAAAACACATCTTGCAACTTCCATCGGTATTGCAGCCGCAAAAAAACGAGTAAGCACATATTTTATAAAGTGCAATGATCTGCTCCAACAACTAAAGCGAGCCAAACTAGAAAACAGACTTGACGCAAGATTAAAGCATTTTTGTCATTACCGCCTGCTTATAATTGACGAGCT
>CABVAP010000056.1 GCA_902496345.1 uncultured Eubacteriales bacterium | reverse complement strand
CATTTTCGCTGAGGAAAACAGCTGTTTCAAGGGCTTAAAAGCCTTGTGTGAAGAACGCCAAAATTTTCAGAGCAATTTAATTTTGCAGAAAAAATGCACTTTGGTTGCTGGCAAGGTTCAAGCCTGCAATGCAAACTAAGTTTGCAAAAATTGCATTTTTTTAAGAAATTAGCGAATGAAAATTTTGGAATAAAGTTTAATTTGCAAAAAAATTGTTGATTTTTTGCAAGGCTGTCGAATTTATTGACAGCCTAAAGATGTTATCATAAATGACAACATCTTTTTATGTATTAATTTCCGTTACCACGTAATTCTTGTCTATTACTATAAACAGTATCTATTTCTTTTGCTATTGCATCTTCAGCAGTTCTTGATGTTTTTAAGAAATCTTCAAGACAATTTTTGAGTGTCTGTTCTGTTTGTGATAAGAGGTTATCAGCATATTCAACAGCTGCAATTCTCATCTCTCTTGAAGTATCTTTTGCTTCGTTTAATATTATGTCAGCTTCTTCTTTTGCTTTTTTTGTGATTTCGTGGTCACTTATAAGTCTTTCGCATTTTTCTTCGGCATCTTTTATTATGCTTTGTGCTTTATTATTTGCATCGTTAATAATTTTATCACAGTTATTTGCAAGTCTTTCTGCTTGCTTTATTTCCTGTGGTAAACTAAGTCTAATATCCCCGATAACTTCGAGCAAATCGTCTTTATTGATTGTTATTTTTTTTGGAGAAAATGCTTTGGCAGGGGCATTATCAATAATATCCTCAAGCTCATCAAGCAAATCAAATATTGAATCCATAAAAAATTCCTCCTATTTTTTATTTGAATTTATCAATGATAATATTTTTTAATTTTTCTGGTACCATATCAGAAATATCGCCACCAAACATAGCAATTTCTTTTACTATACTTGAACTTAAATAAAGAAACTGTGTACTTGTTGGGATAAACAAAGTTTCCATATTTTCGTTTAAACTTCTGTTTGTAAGTGCCATTTGAAACTCATATTCAAAATCTGTTACAGCTCTTAAACCTCTTATAACAATTTTTGCGTCGATATGTTTTACAAAGTCACTAAGTAGTCCTGAAAATGGTCTAACCTCAATGTTGTTTAAATCCTTTGTGAGCATTTTTATATGTTCGACCCTTTCATCTATAGAGAAAAGAGGGGTTTTTGATGGGTTTTCTAAAACACCAATAACAAGCGTATCAACAAGGCTAGACGCCCTTTTTATAATATCAAGGTGACCATTTGTTGTTGGGTCAAAGCTCCCCGGATAAACTGCTTTATTCATCTGACAAAACCTCCGAACAATCATTTTCTAAAAATGTCATTTTTATTTTATTGTATTTTTTAATTCTATAAACACTGAAACCATAAACGTCAATTTCTTTTTCATCAGAAGACTGCTCTGCTATTATAAAACCGTCGTCAGCTAAGACTTTTGAGTTTTTTATAGCCTCCAATGTTTCTTCTACAAGACCTTTTTTATATGGTGGGTCCATAAATATAATATCGAATTTTTTATTTTCTCTACCAAGTTTTGAAATTGCATCAAAAACATCTGATTTTAAAACAGTCGCACTATCAGAAAGTCTTGATGATTTTAAATTTTCTTCTATTACATCGATACTTTTTTTTGCAGAATCAATGAAAACAGCACTTCTTGCACCTCTAGACAAAGCTTCAATACCAATCCCACCAGAACCACTATATACATCAAGAAAATCAATATCGTACAAATCGTTAGCGATTATATTAAATAAAGATTCTTTTATACGGTCAATAGTTGGTCTTGTGTCAAGCCCTTCGGGTGCTTTTAATTTTAAGCCTCTCGCACTTCCAGAAATAACACGCATATAAAAACTCCTTTTTATTGCAAATATTTTTGTCTTTACAATCGACAAAAATATTTAATAAATACACTAACTATTATTATACAATATATTACACAAACTAGCAAATATTTTTTTGTTAAAATTGAAAAAATACAAACTTGGTATATAATTTAAACAAAATTTGCTTTTTATATTTTGGTTGTTATTTTAATTCAAATCTAGGCTTTCGGCTGATTTAAAAAATTTTTCGATTTCAATTGACAATCTTTTATTTTCTTCTTTTGATAAGGTTGGGTCTTTTCTATAAAGTTCCTCAGACGCTTTTTGTACCATTTTTAAAATTTCAATATCTTTATAAAGATTTGCAATTTTTAATTCCGGGATTCCGTGTTGTCTTGTGCCAAAAAAGTCACCCGGACCTCGAAGATTTAAGTCCTTTTCTGAAATTTCAAAACCGTCCGTTGATGATGTCATTGTTTTCATTCGCTCTTTTGCAACTTTATTTTTTGAGTCACTCACCAAAATACAATATGATTTTTCACTGCCACGTCCAACTCGTCCTCTTAACTGATGTAATTGGGCAAGTCCAAAGCGTTCTGCATTCTCAATCAACATAATTGTTGCGTTTGGAACATTGATTCCAACTTCTATAACAGTTGTTGAAACTAAAATGTCAATGTTGCCGTTTGAAAATTCTTCCATAACGTAATTTTTATAATCTGCTTTAAATTTTCCGTGAATACATTCAACTCTATAATTTGGAAAAATTTCTGTTTTTAATTTTTCTGTATACTGTTCGACAGCTTTTAACTCACTCTTTTTTGTTGTTTCTGAATTTTCACTCTCTTCAATTGTTGGACAAATTATGTAAATTTGCCTACCTTTATCAATTTCTTTAGCTATGAATTTATAAATTCGCTCGTAATAAGTTGAGTTTACAGCTAATGTATCTATTTTTTGCCTACCTGGTGGAAGTTTATCTATAATTGATATATCCAAATCACCATATAAAATAAGTGCCAGTGTCCTAGGTATAGGGGTGGCCGTCATTACCATAATGTGTGGATTGTCACCCTTTTTCGCAAGTTTATTCCTTTGACGAACTCCAAACCTATGCTGTTCATCAGTTATTACAAGCCCTAAATTGTTATATTTAACTGTATCTTGAATTATTGCGTGAGTTCCGATTATAATATCGGCAACTCCAAGCTCTATATACTCGTATGCTCGTCTTTTTTCGCTCTTTTTTAGTCCACCTGAAAGAAGAACACATTTTATTCCTAAGTTTTCAAATATACTTAAAAATGATTCGTAATGCTGTTTTGCAAGAACGTCTGTCGGTGCCATTAATGCTGTTTGATAGCCATTTTTTGCCATTATATATGCACTCAACATCGCTATTGCTGTTTTTCCTGAACCAACATCACCTTGAATTAATCTATTCATTGTGACATTGTTTTTTAAATCGGTCAATATCTCGGCAAAAACTCTCTCTTGTGCATCCGTTAGTTTAAAGGGTAGGGCAGAACGAATTTCGGTTGTGTCAAAATTTTCTATGGAAACAGAACAATCTTTTTGTTTTATAAAACCTTTTACTTGCAAGAGTTTTACTTGCAACAAAAACAGCTCTTCAAAAACAAGTCTTTTCCTTGCAATAAAAAAGCTTTCGTCATTTTCAGGGAAATGTATATTGAAAATTGCAAAGCGTCTATCACAAAGTTTATATTTGTCTTTTATGTATTTTGGAATAAATTCGTCTAGCTCGTCATTGATTTCATCAAGTACATTTCTTATTATACTTCTAAAAATTTTTTGGGAAAGTCCATAAGTTGACGAATAAACCGGCACAATTCTACCGGTTGACAAAAGTTCTTTATCGCCAAATTTCTCAAAATCCGGTGACTCAAGTTGGACTGTATTATATTTCAATGATGCCTTACCTGTGAAAATATATTTTTTGCCAACTTCTAACGAATTTCTTATATACGGTTGGTTAAACCATACAGCATCAACAGAACCTTTTTCATCGTGAATTTTTGCTTTTACAAGTGTAAACTTACCTTTTTTTTGAATTTCAGGTTTTACAGACAAACTACCTTTTATTGTATTAACCTCATTCAAAGCAATTTCATCGGTTGTATTGAATTTACTTCTATCGTCATAATCTCGTGGGAAATGCTCCACCAAATCAAGCACTGTGAAAATTCCTAATTTATTAAATTTTTCTGCTCTCTTTTCGCCGATGTTCTTTACTATATTGATTCGGTCTGAAAACTGCATAAACTCAACCTTTCTAATTGTATAAGTTTTTTTAAAACAATGAAGATTTTTTACAAAAGACCTTTTTTCCAATGTATGCTATAAACACAAAAGGAAACGATAGTTTCCGACAAAAGTTCTTTGCCAAGCTTTTTTTAATATGCACCGGAAAGAAGTCCAGACGGCGTAAGCCGGCTTTTGCGTAGCAAAAGTGCTGACCTAGAGGGTGGGGTGGTGGGGCGACGTCCCACGGTCTTAAGTTTTTAATTTTTTATTGCTCTGGCATTTGTATGCCCTCTACAAAAACATTTACGTTGTTTACAATTAAACCTGTGTATTCTTCAACTCTGTATTTTACCCTGCCAATTATAAAGTCGGCAACTTCGGTGATTTTTGCACCATATTCAACTGCTATGTGAACGTCTATGTTGAGAATATCGTCTTCAAAATTGATTTTTACACCTTTTGAAAGTTTGTCCGGCTTTAAAAGCTGAACAAAACCGTCTTTCCCAACTTTTGCAACAAGTCCTGTTACTTTCTCACATTCGTTCGTTGCAACACCTGCTATGTACGCAACTATATCCGTTTTTATCTTAATTACTCCATATTCATTTTGTAAATTTACAGACATAAAATCACCTCGTAATTATTTATAACTTGCTTATTTTTACATAGTTGGATTATAGCATACATTTTTTTAAATAACAAGGTTTTAAAAATAAAATTTGACTTTTTGCTCTGACTGTGATATAATGTCATAAGATTTATAGTGATACTACTGTGATGACGGAAGTAGATATTGTGGTTTTGGCAGAGATAAAATGCCTTGGGCTGGAAGCATTTTTCAAATAAAACAATATTGAAGTTCCCGTCGGAGTTTGCTTTTTGAATTTTTTTGCTTTCCTAAAATTGTGAAAAATAGTAGATTTGCACGTTTGGCTCGTTACGTCTTTTGAGTGTCTGAATATTTTCAGAAACTAGGGTGGTACCACGGATTTAGACTATTGCTTCGTCCCTTTTTGACGGAGTTTTTTTATTGCAAAAAATTATGCATACTATGCAAATTTGAAAGGGGTTACAAAAATGAAAGATAAGCTTAAAGAAATTAAAGAGCTTGCAATCGAAAATTTAAAAAGTGCTAATGACTTAAAAGCACTTGATGATTTAAGAGTTAAATTTTTAGGTAAAAAAGGTGAACTTACTCAAATTTTAAAGGGTATGGGTGCTTTATCTAAAGAAGAAAGACCTGTTATCGGTCAACTCGCTAATGAAGTTAGAGAGTCTATCGAAACTAAACTCGATGAGGCTAAAAAAACTTTACTCGCTAAAGAACAAGAAATTAAACTTAAGGCTGAAACTATTGACGTTACTATGCCGGGTAAAGCTAAAGTTCTTGGTCATAAACACCCTATGAATCAAGTTATTGATAACATTAAAAATATATTTATCGGTATGGGTTACGAAATTGCTGAAGGTCCAGAGGTTGAACTTGCTCACTATAATTTTGAGGCTTTAAATATCCCTAAAGACCACCCTGCCAGAGATGAACAAGATACTTTCTATATTGACGGAAAAGGCGATTTCCTTTTGAGAACACAAACTTCTCCTATTCAAGTTCGTGTTATGGAAAAAGGTAAACTTCCTATCAAGGTTATTGCTCCTGGCCGTGTTTATCGTTCTGACGAAGTTGATGCAACTCATTCTCCTATCTTCCACCAGCTTGAGGGTCTTGTTATCGACAAAGGTATCACTATGGGCGACCTTAAAGGTGCTTTAGCTGTTTTTGCTAAAGAGTTGTTTGGTGAAGATACAAAAGTTCGTTTCCGTCCTCACCATTTCCCTTTTACAGAGCCTAGTGCTGAAATGGACGCTTCTTGTTTCGCTTGTGGCGGAAAAGGTTGCCGTGTTTGTAAAGACAGTGGCTGGATTGAAGTTTTAGGTTGTGGTATGGTTCACCCTAAAGTTCTTGAAATGGCTGGAATTGACCCTAATGTTTACAGCGGTTTCGCTTTTGGTATGGGTCTTGAACGTGTTGCTATGCAAAAATATGCAATCTCTGACTTACGTTTACTTTTTGAAAACGATATTAAATTCTTAAAACAGTTTTAATTGATTTGGGAGGATTTTTGTTATGAATTTACCTATGAGTTGGCTTAAAGAGTATGTAGATGTAAATCGCAAAACTGCTGATTTTATCGAAGATATTACTTTAACAGGTTCTAAAGTTGAATCCGTTACAAATGCTGGTGACGGTATTGAAAAAGTTGTTGTTGGAAAAGTTTTATCTATAGAAAAACACCCTGACGCAGACAAACTTGTTGTTTGCCAAATTGATGTTGGACAAAGTGAACCTATTCAAATTGTTACAGGTGCTTCTAATCTCTTTGTTGGTGCTTTTGTTCCTGTCGCTTTGGACGGTGCTAAACTTGCCGGTGGTGTTAAAATTAAAAAAGGAAAATTAAGAGGAGTAGCATCAAATGGTATGATGTGTTCTGTTGAAGAACTTGGATTTACCAGAAATGATTATCCGGAAGCTCCTGAACACGGTATCTATATCTTTGATAAGGAATACCCTACAGGTTCTGACGTTAAACCTATCCTTGAAGTAGATGACGATGTTGTTGAATTTGAAATTACATCTAACAGACCTGACTGTTTTAGTATAGTTGGTCTTGCAAGAGAAACTGCTGCAACTTACAGACTTCCTTTTAAATATCCTGAAATAACAGTAAAAGAAGAAGCAGGCGGAAATGCACAAGATATGATTTCTGTTGAAATTAAAAATCCTGAACTTTGCCCTAGATATATCGCCAGAGTTGTTAAAAATGTAAAAATCGGTCCTTCTCCTCAGTGGCTTCGTCACAGACTTACTGCATCAGGTTTACGTCCTATAAATAATATTGTCGATATTACTAACTATGTTATGTTAGAGCTTGGACAACCTATGCACGCATTTAACATTGATACAATTGATGAAAGAAAAATTATTGTAAGAAATGCTAATGAGGGTGAAAAAATTACTACTCTTGACGGCGTTGAAAGAAACCTCGACCCATCTATGCTTGTTATCTCTGACTGTAACAAAGCTGTTGCCGTTGCCGGTGTTATGGGTGGCGAAAACTCAATGATTACTGAAGACGCTTCTGCTATATTATTTGAGTCTGCAAACTTTAATGGTCCTAGCGTTAGAATTACTGCTAAAAAACTTGGTATGAGAACTGACGCATCTAGTAAATATGAAAAAGGTCTTGACCCTAATCTCTCTATTGAAGCTGTAAACAGAGCTGTTCAACTTGTTGAAATGCTTGGCTGTGGTGAAGTTGTTAAGGGTATGGTTGACTGTTACCCTAACAGAAGAGAAAAATGGTCTGTAAATTATACAACTGAAAATATCAACAAACTCCTTGGTACTAAAATATCAAAAGAAGATATGATTGATATTTTTAAACTTATTGAAGTTGAGGCTGACGGCGAAAAAGCTATTATTCCTACTTTCCGTCCTGACCTTGAAACAGAGGCTGACCTCGCAGAAGAAATTGCCAGATTTTATGGATATGACAAAATCGAAACAACTCTTGCTGCAGGTACTCCAACTGTTGGCAAAAAATCTAAATCTCAAGTTGTTGAGGACATCATAAGAGATACTATGGTTTCTATGGGATTATCTGAAGCTATGAACTTCTCTTTTGAAAGTACTAAAGTATTTGATAAACTTTGTATTCCTGAAAATGATGAACTTAGAAAAACTGTAACTATCTCTAACCCTCTTGGTGAAGACTTTAAAATTATGAGAACAACTACTTTAAACGGTATGTTGACTTCTTTATCAACTAACTACAACAGAAGAAATCCAGAGGCAGGTTTATTTGAAATAGGAAAAATTTATCTTCCAAAGGCATTGCCTCTTACTGAACTTCCTACAGAAAGAACTGTTCTTACTATGGGTATGTATGGTAAAACTGATTTCTATGACATAAAGGGTATCGTTGAAGAACTTACAGAAGTTCTTGGTATGAGAGCCGATGTTGAGTATTCTCCTATGAGCGAACTCCCTTATATGCACCCTGGTAGATGTGCGTCTATCTCTATTGGTGACGAAAATCTTGGCTTTGTTGGTGAAGTTCACCCAACTGTTTCTGATAACTACGAAATAGGTACAAAAGTTTATATCGCTGTAATTTACGTTGATACTCTTTGTGAAAAAACTTCTTTTGACAGAGTTTACAAGCCATTGCCTAAATTCCCTGCTGTTCAGCGTGATATTTCTATGCTTGTTGAAGATTCTGTTATTGTTAAAGATATTGAAAACATCATCAAAAATAAAGGCGGAAAGCTTGTTGAAAATATTCAGCTCTTTGACGTTTACAAAGGCAAACAAATCCAAGACGGTTTCAAATCTGTAGCTTACAATATTTCTTTCAGAGCAGCAGACAGAACTTTGACTGATGAAGAAATTGCGTCACCTATGAAAAAAATAATCAAAGAACTTCAAGAAAAACTTAATGCACAACTTAGAGATAAATAAAATTTACTCTTTATAAAAAAGTGACTAAAACCTTTTTGCGATTAATATTGCAAAAAGGTTTTTTTGTATAAGTTATATATATATAATAAAAATATACTAAACATTATTGACAAAAATAGATAATAGTGGTAAAGTGTTATTATACATAAATACTTGACATTTTTTTAAGGAAGGAGATTTATTATGAAAGGATTTAAGGATTTATCTATTAGAAGCAAACTTATTTCTAGCTTTAGTGTTATTATAGTTTTTATTTTTATAGTAGGTATATTGGGAATCGTTAATGGCTTAACAATAAATTCCGACTATGAAAAAATTATGACTACTACTGAAAAAAGAATAGCTCTTCTTAGCGAAATTGAAGAGAATTTTGCAAATGTTAAAGAGTCTATTAACTCAATGGTTTCTTACAAGATTGTATTTGAAAAGGATTTCGAATATACTTTGAAATCAGATTTTGTCAACCAATATGTAGCTACAATAAACGACAAATTTAATGAATACAAGCTTACTTTTGATTTAGATTCTGATGTTGACTCTGAAATAAAATCAAAACAGCTCGATATGGTTTCTAAAATAGAGAGTGAACTTACAGAATTGAAAAACTATGTTTCTGAACTTAATTCTGGTATTTTGTCAAATGATACTGATTCTATAAAGAAAGACATTGACGAAGTTATTGCTAAATCTGGTCTTATCTCTGCTCAGTTTGATTTCTTGAAAATTTATGACGAACAGTCAGGAGAGTCTATTTTAGTTGAAACATCAAGTTATTCTGATATTACTGCTATAGTTATTATATCAATTATGTTTGTCGTAATAGTTTGCTCTATATTGTTTGCTTTATTAATTTCTAAATCAATCTCTGCACCTTTAAAACTTCTTTCAACTAATACTGCTAAGATTGCTCAAGGTGACTTTGAAGCTAAAATTGGTATGGACAGACAAGACGAAGTTGGTATGGTTTCAAAAAGTATTTTACAAATTAAAGATAATGTTAATGACCTTATCAAAAATATCGATATTCTTTCTGGTGAATTTGAAAAAGGTAATATGCACTCTGAAATACCTGTAAGTCACTTTAGTGGAGCTTATCAAAAAACAGCTGAGGGCATAAACAACATTGTTTCAACAATAAGCAAGGACTTTATGACAGTTTCTGATTGTATCAAGAGTTATAGTGACGGAGATTTTGACGCTATATGTCCTGATATGCCAGGGGAAAAAGAAGATTGTAAAAAATCTCTTGATTTACTTAGAGAAAATATCTTAAATGTTAATAATGAAATTAACAGCATATCAACATCTGTTGCGTCTGGTAATTTTGACAATAAAGCAAATGTTGGTTTATTTAGTGGTGGTTGGAAAAATCTTGCCGAAAATATTAATATTCTTGTTGAAAAAGTTTCTTTACCTATCGATGAAGTTTCCAGTGCTTTGCAAAGCATAGCCGAAGGTAACCTCAATGTTTCTGTAAACAACGTTTATGAAGGTAAATTCGCTGAAATAACTGAAAATATCAATTTTACAGCTAAAACTCTACATTCTTACATAGATGAAATTTCTAATGTATTAGGTAAAATGGCTGATAGAAACTTTGATGTATCTATTGAAAATGAATACTATGGAGATTTCTCAAAAATTAAAGATGCACTTAATAACATTGTTCAAAACCTTAATGTATTGATTAGAGAAGTTTATAATTCATCTGAACAAGTTAATATTGGTGCAAAACAAATTTCTCAAACAAGTATGGAACTTGCAGAGGGTTCAAATGTCCAATACAGTGCTGTTGAAAGACTTAATAAGTCCGTTAATTCTGTTGCTGAACAGGTTAAGGAAAATGCTAAAAATGCCCTTACAGCAAATCAGCTTTCTATCGATACTACTAAGAGTGTTGAAGAGGGTAACAAGGAACTTGGTGTTATGCTTGAGGCTATGGAAGAAATGTTTGAGGCATCAAATAATATTTCTGAAATTATTAAAGTAATTGATGATATTGCATTCCAGACTAACATACTTGCTCTTAACGCAGCTGTTGAGGCAGCTAGAGCCGGTGAACACGGTAAAGGATTCGCTGTTGTTGCAAACGAAGTTAGAAGCCTTGCTGCCAGAAGTCAACAATCTGCACAGGAAACTGCTGACCTTATTAACACATCAAACGAAAAAGTTAAAAAAGGTATGGATACTGCACAAGAAACTGCCGAAGTTCTTAAAACAATGTCCTCTAAGATTGGTACAATTTCTGATATTGTTTCTAAAGTTTCTGATGCGTCTGAAAAACAAGACCAAGCTATTGGAATTATTGTAGATGATGTTGCACAGATTGCTGACGTTATTAAAAGTAATTCTGCTGTTTCTGAAGAAAGTGCTGCTGCTGCAGAAGAACTTGCTAGTCAATCAGATTTATTTAAAGATTTGGTAAGTGGATTTAGGTTTAAAGCAGAATGATTAGGAGGAATTACGTATGAAGAAAATAATTAGTTTTTTTGTATTGATTTCTATGTTGTTTAGTTTATCGGCTTGTGGAAACGATACTGCATCTGAAACTGAAAATTCAAAACAAACAGTAGGTATCGCTATGCCAACAAACTTTATACAAAGATGGAACCAAGATGGCTCTAATATGAAAGAAGCTTTTGAAAAAGAAGGCTATAAAGTTAATCTTCAGTATGCTAATGGTGATACTGATACACAAATTCAGCAAATCGAAAATATGATTATTAGTGGTTGTGACCTTATCGTTATTGGGTCTATTGACGGAAGCAAACTTGTTGATGTTATAAAAGAGGCTTCTGACAAAGGAATAAAAATTATTTCTTACGATAGACTTATTATGGGTAGTGAAAATATTGACTATTATGTTACATTTGATAACTATGAGGTTGGTAAACTTCAGGGTCAATATGTTGAAGAAAAATTAGGTCTTAAAAACGGAAATGGTCCTTTTAACTTTGAATTGGTTTCTGGTTCACCAGATGACAACAACGCTAATTTCTTCTTTAAAGGTGCTATGGATATACTTAAACCTTATATTGACAACGGTAAACTTGTAATTAAATCTGGTCAAAGTGATTTAAGTTCTAGTTCAACTTTAGGTTGGAGTACTGATTTGGCAGCTGAAAGAATGGACAAAGTTATTTCTATGTATGGCCCTAATGAAAAAATTGACGCTATATTATCAGCAAGTGATAGTTGTTCAACAGGTGCTATTATAGCACTTAAAAAACACGGATATGGAAAACCAGAAAAACCTTTCCCTCTTTTAACAGGACAAGACAGCGAAAGACTTAGTATAATTTCTGTATTAAAGGGCGAACAAAGTATGTCTATATTTAAGGACACCAGAGTTCTTTCTCAGAAAACTGTTGAAATGGCAGAGGCTATATTACAAGGTAAAGAGCCAGAAGTTAATGATACAAAAACTTATGACAATGGTAAAAAGGTTGTTCCTTCTTATCTTTGCCAGCCTGTTTCTGTTGACGCTTCAAACTATAAGAATGTTCTTATTGACAGTGGATACTATACAGCAGACGATTTGAAATATTAATTGGTAAGATTATGAAGACCGTGGAGTGCCACGGTCTTTTAATTTGGGTTATAGTTGGGCATATAAGAGTGATTTTTATATGTTTTTTTAATATATTTTTGTTTTGATATTATCTTTATTGACAATGGTTTGTGAAAATGATATAATTTTAACAAAATAGTTGGTTTATTTTTATATATATTTGCTGTGGTTGTGTACAATTGAGTTGGATAATGTTGTTGTTTTTGTGTTGATACATATTAGAGGGGGTATAAAAATGAAAAAGTTATCTTTAAAGAAAAAAATTGTTTTGTGTACAGCACTATTGACTGTTATGTCGATGGTTATTGGATTTCTTTCATTGATAGGATTGTCAGTTCTTGATTCAAGCTATAAACATCTTATAAATAATGCACAAACTAGAAACTCTTATGCACTTGGCTGCGAATATAGGGTTCAAGAACTTAGAAGGCTTTCTTCTATGATAACGGTATGGTATTCTGTAAATCATAACAAGGAAAAAGCTATGGAACAGTTTGATTCAATTAATAAAAATGTTGATGAAATATATACATATCTTGATAATTGTTCTGATGCTATTAATTCAGATTCGTCTATTGACCCTGATGTTAAATCAGAAGTTGATGAAAACATAAAAGGACTTAAAAGTCTGATTAAAGGTGAATATGTTGTAAATGTAAACAACCTTTATTCTGCGTGTGAAGCTGATGATATTAACAATATACGTTCATTTGGAGAAACAATGTCTAAAAACAATCTCGTTTTAGCAGATTATGCCCAAAAGTTATCTGAGCTTACATCTGCTGATGCTTTATCAATGACTACAGATATTCAGGGTTCAGCTGATAAATTGAAAATATTTATATTAGTGCTTATCTTAATTGCTATAATTATTTCTGTAATAATAACCGTTATAATTATAAAACAAATAGTTTCACTTATAAACGCTGTAATTTCAATCTCTGATAAAATAAGTGATGGTGATTTTTCTGCTAACCGTCACTATGATGATAATACGGAAATTGGAATTATTTCAAACAATATAAATTCTATGACGCAAACTTTTTCACATTATATTTATGAAATTAGAAGTATACTTACTGATATTTCGAATAAAAAACTTGATTGTGAGATTTCAAATGAGTACAAAGGTGATTTTTCCCTTATAAAGACTTCTATGGAGCTTATAATTAATACACTTAATTCTTTGATAGCAGGAATACAAAATTCAGCAAATACTATTTACCAAAATACGGATAGTCTTTCTGGATTGGTGAATATTATTGCTGACAGCTCTGTAACACAAGTTGAGTCACTTGACAATCTTAACAATTCAGCCAGGCTTATAGTTGAAAATAACAATGATAACATAAACAAAATAATAAAAATTATGGGTGATGCGAAGTTGTATGCTGATGACAGCAACAACAGAATAAAAGAAATGATTAAATCTATGGATAACATTAATGAAGCATCACAACAGATTTCAGACATTATTAAAATTATTAATGACATTTCGTTTCAGACTAATATTCTTGCACTTAATGCTAGCGTTGAAGCTGCAAGGGCAGGTGAACACGGAAAAGGATTCGCTGTTGTTGCTGATGAAGTTAGAAATCTTGCTATGAGAAGTACTAACGCATTAGAGGAGATAACAAATTTTGTGAATAAGACTGTTAATTATGCAAAAGAGGGCAAAGCAAAAACAAGTGAAACGGCAGAAGTTCTTATGTCGATGATTGGAAAAATCAATGACATATCTGGTCTTATTGGTAATCTTTCTAAAAACGAAAGCGAAAATTTTGAACAGGCCGAAAAGATTAGAGAGGAGATAGACAGACTTCATTCGGTTGCTACTAAAAATCAAGAAATTAGTGTTGAGGCTGCATCGGCTACTGCTTCTCTTAATCAAATGGCTGCAAGATTTAACGAGCTTGTTTCCTCTTTTAGCTTGAAAAAATAAATAAGAATTTGTAGGGGTAAACCTTTTTAAGTAAAAAAGATTTTAAAAACCAGTTTTGTGGTGGTTTTAGTCTTTGGCTTATAATCCGATTACATCGGAAATCTATTTATTTGCCTACGGCGTGG
>CABVAP010000055.1 GCA_902496345.1 uncultured Eubacteriales bacterium | reverse complement strand
AAGCCTTAAATTAGCCACCTTTAGTCGACAACAAGACAGGAAACGATAGTTTCCGACAAAAGTTTAGGTCAAGCCTTTTCAAAGGCTTGTGGGTGTGGGCAAAGCCCACGGTTTTAAAGGGGTGGTGGGGCAAAGCCCCACGGTCTTTACAAATCCCAATTTATAAAATACGTGTGGCTAAACTCGCCAAACCCGCACCCAACGTTCTTTTTGGTAAGCATAACGCCACTAATGCCATCGCCATAACCTTTTAACTCAATCTGAATGTATATAGTTCCAATCTCCTCACCAATAACGTGGCACTTAATAATAAGCATATTTCCAGAGAAGAACCCACCAGAAGCAATGTAACGATGTTTGTAGTAAGGGAAAATCCCTTCCACTTGTTTTCCTATACCAAAATCAATCTTAAAATGCCCTTTAGGGCTGTCAAAAGCTATGTTGCCCTCTTCGCTATCTAAGATAGAAATCTCCAAATTCCTAAGACCATATTCATTTTCTAAAATTGCAAAATTTTTTTTGTTACTAATTAAACTTATAAAGTTATCTTTGTTCTCCAAAAAACTTTCGATAGGCTTAATCTCAAGCTTTTCTTTAATCTTCATAAGCCTGTTAAAGTCGTCTTTTCTGTAATTTATACATCTATCTAAAAGTCCCTTGTATATAGTTTCCCAGAATATATCAAATATAACTTGAACACCGTTTTGCATTTCAAGCGTATCGGCAGTTGTTACCATAACAAAATTAAATTCAGGCAAAATAACAGCGAGTTGACCAGCCATACCATAGCACATATAACCATTGTTACTAACTCTCCAGAACTGATAACCGTATCCCTGTTTTTCCTCTCTGTTTGCCCCTTTAACAAAAGTATCAGCTTGTTTTTTTGTAGCCTCTTTTGTATATTCAAGTGGTATAACTTGCCTGTCAAAAATTTTACCATTGTTTAAAAATACGTGAGCAAAAATAGCCACGTCAATAGGATAAGCCATAAGCCCAGACCCACCGAGCGAGCGACCTTTTGGGTCTTTTAAGCAGTAAGCATCTTTTGAAAAACCAGCCTCTGTCAAAAATTTATCTCTCAAAAAATCAATAAGACTTTTACCAGATATTTTTTCAATTAAAGCACAAAGGGTGTGACTTGCAGAAGTATCATAAGAAAAAACTGTTCCGGGTACTTTTGTACTTTTAAGCTTAAAAAAAGATTTAACATAATCATCGTCATCAATTTGTTTAAAAGCAGTTTTTTCGTGAGGAGATTTCATTTGCAAAAGGTCCTTTATAGTAGCCTGTTTCACAAAATCATCAACATCATTGCCTTGATATTCAGGGAAATATTTAATAATAGGGTCATCTAAATCAATAAGCCCCTTACCGTTCAAAATACCAATTCCGGCAGAAACAAAGCTTTTGGTGATAGAAAACATACGGTGCAAAGTATTTTCACCAAAAGGCTTGTAATATCCGTCAAAAATCATTTTGCCATTTCTAAATAAAAGGATAGAGTGCAAATTTACCTGATACTTTTCGATAAGTTCAAGAAATTGTATTATGTAAGATGAGTTTAACATTTGTTGCTCAGGTGTGTTGCGTTCAAAGATTTCTTTGTGTTCCATAATTCTCTCCTTGTAAAAAATTTTAAAACAAAATTTAAGATAAAGAAGGGCTGTTGGCAAAAGCCAACAGCCCAGACTGTAGATAAAGTTAACTTTTATCATAATTGTCGATTTTTATAAGCGTCGCAGACTTTTAATCCGCAAGCGGAAATCGCATTTTCGCTGAGGAAAAGCCGACAGTTTGAAAGATTTGTACAAATATTAAGCTCTACTTAAATATTCACCTGTACGAGTATCAATTTTAATAACGTCACCTTGGTTTACGAATAAAGGAACGTTTACAGAAGCACCAGTTTCAACAACAGCAGGTTTAGTAGCACCAGTAGCTGTATCACCTTTGAAGCCAGGTTCTGTATCAGTAATTTCAAGTTCAACGAATAAAGGTGGTTCAATACCGAAAATTTCTCCGTTGTAAGAGAGAATTTTAACCATTTCGTTTTCTTTAACGAATTTAAGAGCATCTCCAACGTCACTAGCGTTTACAGCAATCTGTTCGAAAGTTTCGTTGTCCATAAAGTGGTAAAGTTCACCGTCAGAATATAAGTATTGCATATCTTTACGGTCGATAAATGCTTTACCCATTTTTTCAGTAGGTCTGAAAGTTTTTTCAACAACGCTACCTGTTTTAATGTTTTTGATTTTAGTACGAACAAAGGCAGCACCTTTACCAGGTTTAACGTGTTGGAACTCAAGAATAGTATAAACGTCACCTTCATATTCAATAGTAACACCATTTCTAAATTCACTGGCTGAAATCATATTAAAAAAATCCTCCTTAAAATTTAAAGACAAAAAATCAATATTGGGCAATATCCCAGAATATCAATGATAGTCATAATAATAAGTTTATTATATCAGATACCACATTATAAATTCAACACTTTTTTATAAAAAAAGTCCAACAAATCCTTTTTTTATCATTTTTTGTGAAAATTGCAACATTTTCAAAAGATAAAAAAGGTGCAATTAATCAAACTTTTACATTGTAATTTGATAATGAGGTATATGTAAAAATCTATTTTTATTTTTGAGATTCATCAAAAAAGTTTTGAAGTGCAAAAAGTCCCATAATATAGCCAAAATGACCAAAACCACAAATCTGACCGACACAAACAGGAACGGTAACAGATAAATGTCTAAATTCCTCTCTTTTGTGAATATTAGACATATGAACTTCGACAACAGGAATATTAACAGAGGCGATAGCATCTCTGATAGCATAGCTGTAGTGAGTGTAAGCACCAGGGTTAATAACGATACCGTCAACTCCTTCAAGGAAACATCTTTGAATATAGTCAATTATTTCCCCTTCGTGGTTAGATTGAAAACAATCTATTTCAAAGTCAAGTTCTTTCGCCTTATCTTCGATTAATTTAATTATGTCATTGTAGTTTAAACTACCATAAATACCTTTTTCCCTAATTCCGGTAAAGTTTATGTTAGGGCCATTTATAACTCTAATTTTTTTCATATATAAGAAAACCTCCTAAGCTCTCGACCAACTTGCCAAGCACTCTCCTCAAGTCGCATTTCGCTTATGTCAATAGTAACATCAGCGTATTTTTTATATAAAGGCTCTCTTTCTTTAAGCATTTGGCAAATAAGAGCATATTTATCTTTGGCACCGTTAAGAAGTGGTCTGGAAGTGTCATTTTTAATGTTGTTGTAAATTTTTTCAGGGCTACATTTAAGATAAACGACAACGCCGTTTATTTTAAGATTATCAACGTTTATTTCATTTTTGATTATTCCACCGCCTGTTGCGATAACATAGCCTTTGCTAAGAGCAGAGAGCTTACAATAGTTTCGTTCAAGCTTGCGAAAATAATCTTCACCATATTTTCGAAAAATTTCATTTATCGATAAACCAGATAATTCTTGAATAGCGATGTCCGTATCAACAAAGTCAAAATCAAAGTTAGAGGCAATTCGTCTGCCTATACTTGTTTTACCACAGCCCATAAAACCGATTAAAATAATGTTATTCTTCTTCTTTAGCATAGTGTTTAGCGTCCTTCATAACAATTTTTGCAGCCTTTGTAATTTCAGCGATAATTTTTGCATCAGCCTGGTTACCCATATTTTTAACTTTATTAAACAAAACCCCTTCCCTAGTAACGGTATATTGAGGGGGCAGATGATTAAGTGCGATAGCCATAACGTCATATTTGCATTTGTCACATCTACACATATCAAGTTCTTCAATAACTCCATCAATATAATATTCAACAGCATCTTCCATACAATTTTTCAATAACATAGTTAAGATTCTCCCCTTCTATAGAATGATACACATTGTGTAGTGAGTTTTAGAAAACTTCAGCGAGAGTATCACGAAGTTCCTTTTTAAAATCCTCAGTATAAGTTTTTTCAAGCCAAATTTCAGAAGAAGCAACCGCTTGATATATAAGCATATCGAAACCATTAATAGCAGTTATGCCAAAACTTTCAGCGTCTTCAAGAAATTTTGTTTTACTAGGGATATAAATAGTGTCAAATACAGCAGAAACGTTTTTATCTTTAAAAAATTGCTTGTCAGCAATAGGTGATATACCGACATTTTTACCAAAACCAAGAGTAGTTGTTTGCATAACAATATCACAGTTAGGAATATCGTTTATTTTATCGATAGATAAAACAGAAATGTCAGCGTCATAATAGTTTAATACGTGTTGTTTAAGCTTGTCAGCATTTTCAACAGTACGGTTAGCGATGTAGACCTTTTTAGCTCCTTCAGATACAGCAAGTACAAGAGCAGCACAGGCACTACCACCGGCACCAATAATCAAAACAGTTTTATCTTTTATGTAAATACCTCTATTTTGAAAAGAATATAAAATTCCAATAATGTCGGTATTATATCCAGCATATCCGTCTGGTGTAAATTTAAGTGTATTGACAGCACCAATAGCCTCTGCACGTTTTTCTATACTAGATAAATGAGGCATAACGGCCTTTTTGTGAGGTACAGTAACATTAAGTCCTTTAATACCAAGGGCATAAGCACCTTTGATAGCGTCTTCAACGTTGTCGTTAAGAACGTGAAAAGGGACATAAACGAAGTTAGAGCCAGTAGAACTAGCAATAGTATTATGGATAGGTGGAGAAAAAGAGTGTTCAACAGGGTTTCCAATAAGTCCATAAACACTTGTTTTGCCATTAAAATTCAAATTAGAATTCATAGAAAAACCCCTTTCAAAAATAGAGTAAAAAATTATTTAACTAAAACCTAAGACTGTCAATAAAGTTAATTTTTATCGGAAGCATCAATTTTAAATAAGCGTCGCAGACTCAAATCCGCAAGCGGAAATCGCATTTTCGCTGAGGAAAACAGCTGTTTCAAAGGCTCAAAAGCCTTGTACGAAAAAACAGCTGTTTTTTCTCTAGTTTAATTTGCAAAAAATCGTTGATTTTTTGCAAGGCTGTCGACTTTTTCGACAGCCGGAGAAATCTTTTTTCGTTTAAGATATAGGTTTATAACGATAGACTCGATGCCTCTTTTAAGCCAAGTACCGAAAGCGTCTTTTTTAGAAACCGGCTTAACAAGTATAGTATGAATGCCCATTCTGTTTCCACATAAAACGTCTGTAAAGACTTGGTCGCCTATAATAACAGTATTTCTATGATTTTTAACACCAAGTTTTTTAATAAGCCTGCCAAGACCTTTAACGCCAGGCTTTCCAGCTTTATGAACATATTCGATGTTAAGCTCTTTGCAGAATATAGAAACACGATTTTTGTTGTTATTAGAAAGTACGCCGACCTTAATCCCTTTAGCTTTGATGGCAGAAAAAAGTTTTTTAATTCTTTTGTTGGCATTAGGGACATAATATGGAACAAGTGTATTGTCTATATCAAATATAAGGGCCTCAATTTTTTCACTTTTAAGCTTTTCTAGGTCAATCTGATAAACAGACTCAACATATTTTTCAGGGAAAAATTTTTTTATCATAAAATACCTCACTAAAATAGATTTAGAAACAATGCCAATAAAAACAATATATAAATAGTATATCAAAAAAAGATATATTGATACAAACAAATTTAAAATAAGTAAGCAAACCTCACCAGTTACATTATACTACTTACAGAGTATGATTTCAATAAAAAATAACGATTTTCTTTAGATTTTAAGCTATATAGGGCATAGTAAAAATTTTATAGTAATTATATTCTATATTATTCCTTGCTTGATTTAAACATAGCCATAAGTATACACAACAAAACGAACACAGCAAACAGTATAGCTTTTTCAAGAAAAATTTTTGTAAGCACAGTACCGACTATAGCACCGATTATAAAAAAGATTATTATCCCGAAATATTGAAGGCTATTTCTAAGCGAATTAAAATTTTTATTTTTAAATGCGTCAAAAAGAAGTTCAGAAGCACTTCGCAAATTTCCTGTACACATAGTTGTTGAAACGGCATTTCCGTTTATTTTTCTAAAACCTTTAACCTGCATAGCACAGACAAAAGAAATAATAATATTAGCAATAACATCTTGATTACCACAAGGGATAAAAGCAACTCCAATTAACAAAACAATTTCTGCAAACACGACAAGTTGACGCCAATGTATTTTTTTAGATTTTTTATATTTATATTTTATAATTTCAGAAAAAATGACACCAAGTGCAAAAGCAAAAATAGGTATAAGGTAGTACATAGCTTCAAAATAATTTTCTTTAGCAAAGTTTATTCCAAGCAAGACGATATTACCTGTTTGAGCGTTAGCGAAAACGCCACCTCTTGATATGTAAGTATAGGCATCAAAATACCCACCTGTCACAGCAAGAAAAATACCAACGATATAATTTTCAGAAACCTGTTTACTTTTAAAAATTTCAATAAATTTTTCCATAAAATCACCACGCGTAAAAAAGGGTATCTATATCGACACCCTAATTTTGTTATAATAAAAAAAATCTTAAAGACCGTGGGCGTTGCCCACACCAACTAGTTTTCAGCACTTTTGCTACGCAAAAGCAGGTAACGGCACATTCGTTTGCATAAAAACAAATTAAAACAAAATTAAACCATTTTTGTTTCAATCTGTTTTTATTTTACAAACTCATAATCCGTGCCTTATACCTGTCGGATTTCTTTCCGATGCCCATTAAAAAAGGTGAACGAAAACTTTTGTCGGAAACTATCGTTTCCTTTCGTGTTGTCCCCTTATGTAAGCAAAATCAAATTTTTCGATAAACTGCAAAAGGTTTCATAAATCTCAAAAACCTTGAGACTCCGTCTCAAACTCTGCCACCTTTTGAAAAAGGTGAACGAAAACTTTTGTCGGAAACTATCGTTTCCTTTCGTGTTGTCCCCTTATGTAAGCAAAATCAAATTTTTCGATAAACTGCAAAAGGTTTCATAAACTCCAAACTATTTAATCAAATCATAAACCTTTTTAACAAGTACGCAAACCTCTGCTCTTGTGATAGGTTCAACAGGAGTAATGCGTTTAAGGTCATTTCCAGAAACGATACCCATACCAATCATATCAGCCACATATTCCCTTGCGTAAGGAGAAACAAAATCGCCGTCAAGAAAGTTATTTAATATTGAAACATCACTTTTTTCGAGCTTTCCAGCCTTTTCAAGAACTTTAGCAAGTACAAAAACTACTTCTTGTCTTGTAATTTCGTCTTTAGGTCTGAATAAATTATCATTTGTGCCTTTTGTAAGACCACAGTTTGTAACGACATTGACAGCCTCAGCAAAATAGTCAGTTGGTTGAACGTCTTCAAAGTTTCCCTCGTCAGAAACACCGTCAATACCAACAAATCTTTTTACAATAACCATAAAGTCAGCTCTAGATGTAAATTTATTAGGAGAAAATATTTTCCAACCAGTACCCCTTACAACACCAAGTGATGCAAGAAATTCAACAGCGTCTTTTGCCCAAGGATATTGAGCCATATCTTTAAATTCAGAGCTTTCAGTTTGGTTTACAGGTACATTTATAACAAAGTCAGCAAAAGTTGTTTCTTCGGAATCTCCCTCTGAATTAACATTGTCAACAGTAGTAGCGACTTCAGTTGTAACCTCTGTCACAGCCTCTGTTGAAACCTCATCAGAATTATCAGCGTTGTCAGAAACAATAGTAGTTTCATCTGTAGCTACAGAGTTTCCTTTTACAACTGTAATAGATGCGTTGTCAGCATAAACAGATAATTTTTTATCTTTGTTATCAACAAGTATGTAGCTATCAAGACCAGATATACCTATAGAAGATTTACCTTCAGCAATAGCCTCAAATTGAATAGTAAATAAAAGTCCGTCACTGTCTGTTTTAACAAGTTGGCCAGAGCCACCAGAGCAGTATCCACTAAAAGAAAAACTATTTTCGCTCTTGTTTTCAATAGCAGTTGTGATAGTCTGTGTGTCTATAGCAGGGCTTTTAATTTTTGTGGTATAAGGGTACATAACTTTGCAATTTTCAGCAGTACCGGAAATAGGTTTAACAACCGAACCGTCATATTCAACGGTAAAACCATAAGATGCAAACCCAGGATTATTTTTCATTTTAAAGTCAACAGAAAAAGTATCACTGATTTTCATAAAATCCTTGCTAGGTTCAACAGCAATAGAAGATTTTTTTATAGGAATACTTGTAACTGGGCTTTTAGTATATTTTTCATCATATAAAATTTTACTTCCACTTGCAGCAAATACGTTTACAGCAGAAAAAATGTAAGTAAATGCCAAAGCTATAGCTGTAATTTTTTTTGCATTAAACATAAAAATCCTCCTTTAAATCTTAAAATATCAACCAAAATATCAGACCAAAACTCAAAATCCCCGCCAGATTATGAAATAAGGTCGCTATCCCTTTTGGACGAAAGGGATAAATTTTCCCTAAATATATTCCGTAAAATTAATCATTAAGAATGTCATAAATTCTATCAATAAGCACAGCCATTTCAGCTCTATTTATGTTGCCTTTAGGGTTAAGCATATTGTCGTTGTCACCCTTTACGATTTTCATACCAACCAAGTCAGCAACAGCAGATTTGGCATAATCAGAAATCTGTTCAAAGTCATCAAAATCTGTCACAATGTTTTCATCAGAAGACTGAAGTTTTCCAGCTTTTTGGAGAACTCTTGACAATATAAGCATAGCGTCTTGTCTTGTGATATTGTTTTTAGGCATAAACATACCATTATTACCACTTACAATATCAAATTTGTTAGCGATAGAAACAGCTTTAGCAAAATATTCATCGCCAGCAATATCGTCAAATACATTGTCAGCTTGTCCGTCAAGACCAAGTAAACGAGTTATAACGAGAACAAAATCAGCTCTGCAAGTATATGCTTTAGGGTTAAAAGTCACATCATCAACACCATTAATAATACCGAGAGAAGACAAGTTATTAATTGCTCTTTCAGCCCAAGGCACTGAGGAAATATCCTCAAAATCCTTTGAAGATACAACATCTTTAGGTAAATTTATATCAAAACCATTTGTATCATTTTTAGAATCTGAAATATTGTTTTCAGTTGTTTGCTCTGTTTCTTCTGTTTCAGTTGTTGCAACAGATGTAGCCTCTGTAGTAGTTGTTGTTGTTTGAGCTTTATTTGTTGAAACAGTTGCAGTAGCAGTAGTTGTTGTTTCTGTAGTAGTTTCTGTTGTATTATCAGAGCTACCACTTGATGAAACAGTAATAGACGCATTTTGGATATATGTAGGTATTTTCCAAACATCACTATTAGTTAAAAGAGCTTTCAACCTGTCAGAAAGGGTAATTTCACCCTCACCTACGCCAACAGCTCTAAATTGCATTCTAAATAAAATGCCATTACCAGAGGAGTTGACAGGAGAGCCGTCCTCTAATAATATGTTGTTGGAGTAAATACTTCCACTATTTTTGCTAATATCAATAGCCTTGTTAATATTTCTTGTTGGAATAGCATTGTAGTTATCAGAGCCATAAGTAACCTGAACAACAGAATCCAACTCATCTTCATCACCTTTAACAGGTGTAACAATAGCAGGGTCATAATCTATGGTGAACCCATAAGCAGCAAAGCCAGGGTTATTTTCTATAACAAAATCAACGTAAAAATCTTGACCAACAGTCAAGGAGTCAGTAGATGGATTAACAGAAATAGAGGTTGCCCCACCTGGTATAGATGAAACAACAGAGCTTTCAACATCTTTGTTGTAAAAAACGATGCTAGAAGTCTTTGCATAAACATTAATAGAAGAGAATAAACAAATAGAAGCAGTCAAAGTGGCAAAAATTCTTTTAAAATTAGACTTCATAAAAACGTAACCCCCTTAAAGTTTATTAAAAAGGCTGTTGCAAGTAAAAAGCAACAGCCTATCAAGTTATAACGTAAATCTTGTTTTAATCATAAGCTGAAAAAACAAAATTCTATTTTAAATTTTATTCGCTAAGTTTAGCTTGGTTAACCTTAACGCTAGGTCCCATAGTAGTTGAAAGAACAACACTTTTAAGGTATTGACCTTTAGTAGCAGAAGGTTTAGCTTTTATAATAGCACTCATAAGAGTTTGGAAGTTTTCAGATAATTTTTCAGCACCAAAAGAAACTTTACCAACTGGAACGTGGATAATGTTAGTTTTGTCAAGACGGTATTCAATTTTACCAGCCTTAATTTCCTGAACAGCTTTAGTAACGTCCATAGTAACAGTACCAGCTTTAGGGTTAGGCATAAGACCTTTAGGTCCAAGTACACGACCAAGACGACCAACAAGACCCATCATATCAGGAGTAGCTACGATAATATCGAAGTCAAACCAGTTTTCACCCTGGATTTTAGCAACCATATCTTCAGCACCAACGAAGTCAGCACCAGCTTTTTCAGCTTCATCAGCTTTATCGCCTTTAGCGAAAACTAAAACACGAACAGTTTTACCTGTACCGTGAGGAAGAACAACAGCACCACGAACCTGCTGGTCAGCGTGTCTGCTGTCAACACCCAAACGAATGTGAGCCTCAACAGTTTCATCAAATTTAGCAACACTAGTTTTTGTTACAAGCTCAACAGCCTCGTTAGAATCATATAAAACAGACTTGTCAATGAGCTTTACTTTTTCGAGATATTTCTTTCCTCTTTTCAAAACGTTTCCTCCTTATGTGGTAATATCGGGAGATGTTCCCTCCCACTTAATAAATGGGGATAACCCCAAAGTTATAATTATTCTTCAACAACAATACCCATACTTCTTGCAGTACCTTTAATCATACTAACAGCAGCATCAAGAGTAGCAGCAGTTAAGTCAGGCATTTTCTGTTCAGCAATTTTAGTAACTTCATCGATAGAAATTTTTGCAACTTTAGTTTTGTTAGGAACACCTGAACCTGATTCGATTTTGCAAGCTTTTTTCAAAAGAACAGCAGCAGGAGGAGTTTTAGTAACGAATGTAAAACTCTTGTCCTGGTAAACAGTGATAACAACAGGGATAATAAGACCTGCGTCTTTAGAAGTTCTTTCGTTGAATTCTTTACAGAATCCCATAATATTTACACCGTGCTGACCAAGAGCAGGACCAACCGGTGGAGCAGGAGTAGCTTTTCCTGCAGCAATCTGTAATTTAATGTAACCTGTGATTTTTTTTGCCATTTAAAGGCACCTCCTAAATAAATGTGGTAATTAGCGGGATTTTCCCTCCCACGGCGACAACTACGCCAACAGACGAACTTGGCTGAAATCCAATTCAGTTGGAGTTTCTCTACCAAAGATAGAGAGCATAACAACAACAGTTCGCTTATTAATATTTACTTCTTTAACAATACCAGTTGACTCAGCAAAAGGACCAGAAATAACAGAGATAGCGTCACCCACGTTAATGTTGAAAGTTTCGACATAAGATTCGATACCCATAGCAGAAACCTCATCATCAGTAAGGGCAACAGGTTTAGAACCAGGGCCAACAAAGCTAGTAACACCTCTAGTGTTTCTAACAACGTACCAAGTATCGTCGTCCATAATCATTTTAAGGAGTACATAACCTGGGAAAACCTTTCTTTGTACAACTTTCTTTTTGCCGTCCTCTTTAATTTCAACTTCATCTTCAAGTGGAACAATAACCTCTTGAATTCTGTCGTGCATATTTCTGTTTTCAACAAGTTTTTCGATGTTAGCTTTAACTTTGTTTTCGTAACCAGAGTATGTATGCACAACATACCATCTTGCAGTTTCTGCGTCTTTTTCAAAATCTGCAGTTTTCTCATCAATATCTGCATTAATTTCAAATTCCTGTTCAGACATATAACCAATCCTCACAATACATATATCAGAAGCTAAAAATTATAATCCAAGAATTTTTCCAAAACCGAATTGGAAAACTTGGTCCATACAGAATATGGCAGCACCAACAGCTAATGATATAATAATTACAACAACAGTTTCTTTAAATAACTCTTGACGAGTAGGCCATTTAATTTTTCTAAACTCAGCTTTGTGCTTAGCGAAAAAACCAGGGCCTTTGTTTTCATTTTTGCTGTTTTTCTTGTTATCTTTAACAGGTGTTGTTGTTGTTTCGTTAGAAACAATTTCGTTGCTTTCATTTGCAGTTTTTTCTTCCATTGCTGATAACTACCCCTTTCACAAAGAATTATTTTGTTTCTCTGTGCAATGTGTGTTTATTGCAGAACTTGCAATACTTCTTTGTTTCCATTCTGTCGGGATGCACTTTTTTATCTTTCATAGTATTGTAATTTCTTTGTTTACAATCTGTGCACGCTAAAGTAATTTTAGTTCTCAAAACTTCCACCTCTTTTGCAATAATTTCATTAATTTTAACATAAAAAAAAGACGTTCATCGCCTTTATCATAGTACCACAGATAAAAACCCTTGTCAATAGTTTTTTTCAAAAAACCTTAAAAATATCGAAAAAAATGATTTGGTTTAATAAAATTAAAAAATTCTAAGGATATTTTAATTTCGTTTTAAAATCAATAGAAAATAAATTACGTATATAATTTAGGAAAGTACTTAGAAAAAAAGACTAGAAAGGAGCTAATAAGGGTAGCTTTCCAAAAAAATATTAGAAAGGGGCGTTATTTATGAATATTTCATTAAACACAAATAACACACAGTATCACGTAAGTAGTGTAAACACGTCAAAACAGAACAGCGTCAATACGCAGAGTAAAGCTCAGCAGAAAACAGCAAATGAAAATAAATATTCATCAGTATCAGAGTATGGCGATACAGTTCAGTTGAGTTCAGAAGCAAAAGCGATGTTGTCATCACAAAAGACACAAAGTTCACAGACAGAAGAAGAAACAGAAAATTTGATTAACATATCAAACATAGAATAAGGTGTCTAAATAGGGTCAAGCTATAAAGACACCCTAATTTATAAAGATACAGATATAAAGAAGAGATACGCCCCCTGAAAAGGCAAAATATCTGTATTTTTAACGAGTAATCTTTTTTTATTACAATCTATACATTTACTTATCAAAAAGGCTGTTGTATTAAAAAATCCCGTGATATTGCCGGACTAAAACAAGTTTATAACTTCGTTTTAAATAATATTTTTATAAATATAAAAATGCCGGCAGAATCTAAAGGTTGTATTTTTAATATAACAGTCTTTTTCTTTTTTATAAAAAAAGAGTACCCCAAAGGGATACTCTTATAATATCAATTATTCAGCAACAGGATAAACAGAAAGTTGTTTTTTATCTCTGCCTTTTCTTTCATATCTTACAGTACCGTCAACCAAAGCAAATAAAGTATCGTTACCGCCAATACCTACATTTGTACCTGGGTGAATTTTAGTACCTCTCTGAGTATAAAGAATGTTGCCAGCTTTAACGAACTGACCGTCAGCACGTTTAGGTCCTAATCTTTTAGATTCAGAATCACGACCATTTTTAGTAGAACCAACACCTTTTTTATGAGCGAAGAACTGAAGATTCATTCTTAACATTTCACAAGCACCTCCTTATTTAACTTTATCAATAATTTTTATATTCGCACTATTTTCAGCCTGAATACCTAAGATACCAAGATGAAAACAATTAAAAATCAAATCAACATCGTGATTAAATTCGCCCTGTTCGACATCAGGGATTTTGAAAACAAGATAACCTCCTTGTTCTTCATTAACGTCACAAGTGAAATCCATATCGGTAAAAGCCTCGATGGAGTTGACACAGTTAAGAGCAAGAGCCGAAACACCAGCACAAACTATGCTTTCAGTATGGTCAGAAAATGAAAACCCAAAAATCTTGTTATCATCGTTACGAAAAAACTCAACAGTAACCATAATTAGCCGTTAATTTTTTCAATTTTAAGTTCAGTAAAAGGTTGTCTGTGACCTCTTTTTTTGTGGAAAGTTTTTTTAGGTTTGTATTTGTAAACGATAACTTTTTTAGCTTTACCGTTACCAAGAACAGAAGCCTCAACGCTTGCACCACTTACAGTAGGAGCACCGATTTTGATGTCAGCACCGTCACCAACAGCTAAAACGCTATCGAAAACGTATTTACCTTCAGCGTCTAATTTTTCAACTCTAATAACGTCACCTTCAGAAACTTTGTATTGTTTTCCACCAGTTTGAATAATTGCGTACATTTGTACACCTCCTTAAATGAGAACTCGCCGGATTCGGTAAGCACAAGGCTTTTAACAACCTCTCCGTGCGGCTAAACAAGTATATTCTATCACGCAAACCCCTTTATGTCAACAACTTTTTATTAATTTACGCAAAAATTTCAACAAATTGGGGGTTGTCGATTAAGACCGTGGGGCTTTGCCCCACCACCCCTTTAAAACCGTGGGCTTTGCCCCATATGCACTAACCTAATTTGTAATTAGCTGTTTATACAGGTTTTAAGCAA
>CABVAP010000054.1 GCA_902496345.1 uncultured Eubacteriales bacterium | reverse complement strand
GCAAAAGCCGGCTTACGCCGTCCGGATTTCTTTCCGGTGCCAAGTACCACGCCGTAGGCAAATAAATAGATTTCCGATGTAATCGGATTATAAACCAAAGACTTAAACCACCACAAAACTAGTTTTTTTAAATCTTTTTACCAAAAAGATTCAGCCCTACAACTTCTAATTTGTGTATAAGATTCTTGTTGTGGGGTATAATAAGATTACATTTTTGTTACAAAGATTATTTGCACTTGAAATTTGTGTGACTTTGGTGTATAATTAGCTTACTCTTTTGGGGGTGCAATGGTTTCGACGGGGATTTTGAAGACAGAGATAGCCATTCGCAGACGGCAACTGCGTCATTAAGCCGAACTTTTTAAAAATAAACGATAATACAGAATTATCTTACGCAGCCTAATTTAGGCAGCCATCAGCTTTCGGTCACTCGCTGCTGAAATAACTGGTGTCGACTTTGCGAGGCACTTTCTTATCAAAGCTTTGCGATAAGAAAAGATTTATGAAGCTATCCGTTATTTTAGCTTGTCATTTGGCGACTGTAATGGAGAATTTTAAATAAATGACTGTGATGGGAGAAGTCTTTGTTGACGGGTTTTCGGACAGGAGTTCGATTCTCCTCACCTCCATTTATTATTTAATGAAATTGAAAAATAGCTGTCGATTTACGACAGCTATTTTTTGTAATCGATTGAGTTTATTTCTTAATACCTAATTTTATTGCCTGCAAAATTTGTACGAATATAATCTTTGTCTAATCCAGAAAACATAAAAACCCCTCCAAACACTAGATTATAAACGGTTATATTGTCATATCTAAGTAATTTTTATTTACATAAAATTTTAAATACTTACTAACATCAATACTTGATGTATAAGGTCGTTGAAATAGTTTTCACGTTCCTCTCTGATGATAAATTTGTCTTTTACTAAAACAATTTTCATAAAAAACCCCCTTTTTTTAATTCACAACGTTTTAAAATTGTCATTTTTTGAAAAAATAGTTTTAAAATAGTTGTTTTATAAAATATAATATATTTAAGAAGTATAGTCAACAATTAATTACTATTTAAATATGACTAGTTCAGTAAAGTGTCGTTTTATAATTGACTATGGAGGTGATTAATTTATGGAAAATTATGTACGCCATAGAATAACCCAATTACGATTGCAAAAGGGGGTTTCTGAATATCAAATGAGCTATGACCTTGGTCACAGCAAAAGCTATATAAATAACATAACTTCTAAAAAAGCTATGCCCTCTATGACAGAATTTTTTGCTATTTGTGATTATTTTAAAATTACACCAATTCAATTTTTTGATGATGGTCAAGAAAATCCTATATTAAACGACGAAGTTAAAAATGAGCTTGCAAAATTAGATAACAATGATATGCAACTTATTTTGAAAATTTTGAATCGTTTTAATGCTTAATCAAAAGCCCTAAATTTAAAGTATTGAAATTTTAAATTTGGGGCTTTAAGTGTTTAAATTAAAAAAAGGCTTGTGTTTTGGTTTTATGGTGTTATAATGATAAATGGAAAGGTTTGATTGGGGTGAATTTTATGATGAAAGATAAAAAAGAGCTTTTTAGAACAAAAGACCATATTATCGAAAGTATTTTGGTTGTTGCCCTTATTATTTGCGTTATATTTATGATGCTTCAAATTAAAAATTTACAGGGAACGGCTAGGGTTGTTAATTATGCCGGACTTGTAAGGGGCGGAACGCAACGTCTAATAAAACTAGAAATTACGGGAAACAAAGACGATGAGATTATAAAAAAGCTAGATTATATTTTAGATGGTTTGAAAAATGATAATAGTAATTACGACCTTGTTGTTTTGAATGACAAGAAATATCAAGAAAATTTAACTATCCAAATGGAATATTGGGAAGAATTGAAAAGTGAAATTATAAAAGTTCGTTCACTTGGCTATAAAAATACCGATATTATAAAAATGAGTGAAAAATATTTTGGGCTTGCTGATTTGACGGTGTCTGCTGCTGAGGAGTATTCTCAACAAATTGCTGACAATATCAAAATTATAGAATATATGTCTATTGCTGATATTATACTTCTTATAATCTTGATTGCTAAGCAATATTTCTATGCAATCAAAATAGAAAAGAGCAACAAAATATTGCAGTCAAAAGCTTACATAGATGTTCATACCGGTTTGCCTAACAAAAGTGCTTGTGAAGAAATTTTACAAGATACAAAATTTGTTAGCGAGCCGACGGCTTGTATAATGTTTGACCTAAACAACCTAAAACAAGTAAATGACAATTTGGGTCACGCTGCCGGTGACTTGTTGATTTTTAACTTCTCTAGGGTTTTACGCAAGGTTGTTCCCTCTAAAGATTTTGTCGGTAGATTTGGTGGCGATGAGTTTATTGTCATTTTGCGTGCTACAACAGATGAAAGCGTAAACCAAATATTATCAAACTTAAATGATGAAATTGGTCTATTTAACGAACACAGCAAAAATATAACGTTGAGTTATTCTTGTGGCTACGCTATTTCAACGGATTACAGGGCCTGTACAATTAGGACACTTCTGGATAAGGCTGATAGCTTTATGTATGAAGATAAGAAAAACAAAAAGAAACAAATAGAAAATAATAAATAGGAATTTGTTTGGAAATTTAAAGGTTTTAAAATGCCTGATTAGGGGATTTTAAAGCTTTTTTTGTTTGTGTGT
This sequence comes from uncultured Eubacteriales bacterium, assembly GCA_902496345.1. Classification (GTDB taxonomy): domain Bacteria; phylum Bacillota; class Clostridia; order Lachnospirales; family CAG-274; genus MGBC114079. The sequence continues at coordinate 11,848 of CABVAP010000054.1, read as the reverse complement.
GGGGGGTTTTGTTATAAAAGGAATTTTATAGTTGAAAACATTGTCAAAATTTGCTATAATACAATCAGATATAAAAATAAATTAAAAAGGAGTGTATAATTTATGCAAAAAACGGGAGGAATAATTCAAGGAATTGCAATATTAGTGGGGATTATAGGGATACTTGGAATATTGATTATGGCAGGTTCAATCCCTGGTTCAGGTTCAAGGTATTTAAGTTCATATATATGGACAACTGCTACTATTATGGCTGTGTATCACTTTATATCTTGTACTTTGCTCTATGCTGTTGGAAAAATTTTAGAGGGTATTGGAGATATGAAGGACAGTATTGACAATATGTCTAGGGGAAATCAGGTTGTGACTACTCCTAACAAACAAGAAAAAGAAGAAAAACTTCCAACACTTTAAAAAATATATAAAATACAGGGGGAGGGGATATTTTGGAAAGATATAAAAGACTTAGTGTTAATGAATATTTATATTTAGCTAAATGCCCATTGCTTATTGAAAAATACGCTCTTACTATGGATAACAAGAGCAATTCTGTGCTTTGTCAAATTAAATTTAAAAATCTTGGTGACAAAAATATAAAAGCTGTTTTTGTTAAGATTTTTGGTTTTGATGTAAGTGGTGAAAAAGCCGGAAACTACATAGAATATACATACAACGACCTTTCAGTAGGTAAAAGTGCTTACTTTGGGGGCGATGTTGGTGTTGAACTTGAAAATGTAAATATTCGTTCAATAAAGATACATTGTAGCAAGATAATATTTTTTGACGGAACATCAGAAAATTTTGAAGAAGATACATTTTTTGAAAAACTTCCAGATAGAAAAAGTTTGATTAATAAAGTTGATGGTACTTTGTTAGTTGAATTTTCTAAACTATATAGAGAAAAATTAAAACTGTATGATGGAATGTTTATTCCAGACAATAACGATACAGTAAGGCTTTGTTATTGTGGGGAATATACTCTTACTGAAAATAAAGTTTGTCCTAAATGTGGAAAAACAGAGGAATGGTGGCAAGAAAATACATCTGTTGAAAAACTTAAAGAGTTTAAGGCACAAAGAGAAGAAAGAGAACGAATTGAGGCTGAAAAGGCTGAAACAAGGAGAATAGAGGAAGAGAAGCAAGCTGAGGCAAGAAGGATAGAAGAGGAGAAGATACAAGCTAAGAGAGAAAAGAAGTTAAAAATATTAAGTTGGTCTTTAGCTGGTATTGTTGTTGTGGCTATTATAGGTTATGCTGTAGTTACAAATTTTGTTATCCCTATGTCTAAGTATAATGAGGCAGAAGAACTACTTGCAAATAAAGATTGTTATGGTGCTATAAAAATATTTGAGGAGTTAGAAAACTTTAGTGATTCTAAAGATAGGATAAAAGAGGTATATAAAAAAATTTCTAATCCGGAACAATATGTAATTTCAGCTGGTTATAGTTCTACGGTAGCATTGGTTAATGATGGAACGATGGTGGCTGCAGGTTCCTATATTTTTGAAAATTTTGATGTGTCAGGTTGGAAAGATATAATTGCAGTATCGGCTGGATATTTTCATACAGTGGGATTAAAGGCAGACGGAACAGTGGTAGCTACAGGAAGTAATTCTGATAAAGAATGTGATATATCAGGTTGGAAAGACATAATTTCTGTATCGGCTGGACATTCTCATACGGTAGGATTGAAAGAAGATGGAACAGTGGTAGCTACAGGAAGTAATTCTGATAGAGAATGTAATGTATCAGGTTGGAAAGACATAATTTCAGTATCGGCTGGATGTTCTTATACAGTGGGATTAAAGAAAGATGGAACAGTGGTAACCAGAGGTTCCAATAATTCCGGTAAGTGCGATGTATCAAGTTGGAGGGATATAATTGCAGTATCAGCTGGAAATTCTCATACAGTGGGATTAAAGGCAGACGGAACAGTAGTAGCTACAGGGGATAATTACTATGGTCAATGTGATGTATCAAATTGGAAAGATATAATAGCAATATCAGTTGGAAATTCTCATACGGTGGGATTAAAGGCAGATGGAACAGTAGTAGCTACAGGGGATAATTCTGATGGACAATGCGATGTATCAAATTGGAAAGATATAGTAGCAGTATCAGCTGGTGGTTTTCATACAGTAGGATTAAAGGCAGATGGAGCAGTGGTAGCTACAGGGGATAATGAAGAAGGCCAATGTGATGTATCAGGTTGGAAAGATATAAAAGTAGATAAAAATTAATTTATTGAAATAAGAAAAATGAAATAACAAATTTGTAGGTTTATTGGTAGTGTGGGGTACTAAACAAAGTGTTGGTGTATGTAGCACATCTACCATAGACCTACAAAAACCTTGTATATTTTCTTCAAATTATATTGACAAAATGTAATCTTTGTTTTATACTGGACTTTGTTATATTGTGGATTTGACTTATTGCTTTATTCTATTTTGGTATGGCATAAAGCAAATTTTTTTATCCTCAATTCCTATTAAACATATATGCAATATAAGAATAATATTTATATCTAAATTTAAGGAGTGGTTATTTTGAAAAATAAACTTAAAAATTTATTTGTGTTAGCTGTTTTTTCGCTTTCGATTTTTACGGGTTGCTCTAGTGACAGCTCTGTTGTTACTCTTACAAATGTATCATACGACCCTACAAGAGAATTTTATGAGGAATACAACGAAATTTTTGCACAACATTTAAAAGAAACAACAGGGCAAGAAGTTGAGATAACTCAATCTCACGGTGGTTCAGGCAAACAGGCACTTGAGGTTGTAAACGGGCTTGACGCTGATGTTGTTACGCTTGCTCTTGAATATGACATCAATGCTATCCAAAATGCAGGACTTATAAACAACGGTTGGATAAATAATTTCCCTAAAGACAGTTCGCCTTATACATCAACTATTGTTTTACTTGTCAGAAAGGGAAATCCTAAAAATATACACGACTGGGACGACATCGTTAAAGACGGTATTGGAGTTATAACACCTAACCCTAAAACTTCCGGTGGTGCTAGGTGGAACTATCTCGCTGCTTGGGCATACGCTTATGATAAATTTGACGGTGATGAAGATAAAGTTAAAGATTTTGTTCAAAAATTATACAGCAATGTCCTTGTTCTCGACTCCGGTGCTAGGGGAGCTACAACATCTTTTGTTGAAAATAAACAAGGTGATGTTCTTATAACTTGGGAAAATGAGGCTTATCTCTCTATACAAGATTATCCTGACCAATATGAAATTATAACACCTAGTATCAGTATTCTTGCACAGCCGTCTGTCGCTCTTGTTGATGAAGTCGTTGACAGAAGAGGTACAAGAGATATTTCTACAGAATATCTTAATTACCTTTATTCTGAAGAGGCACAGAGAATTGCCGGTAAAAATTACTACAGACCAACAGACCCTAAAGTTTTACAGGAATTTAAAGACGTTTTTGACTTAAACGTTAAACTTATATCTATAAATGATGATATGTTTGGTGGTTGGAGCAACGTTCAGAAAAAACATTTTGATGACAGTGCTATATTTGATGAAATATACGAAAAATAAAAAATGACAAAAATTTTAAAAAACATATTGACAAAACGTTTTGATTGATGTAATATGTATACATATTAATCATATCGAATTAATAGGAAATGACATTTGATTGGTTTTTTAATATTATTATATAAAAAGTAAGGTGAGTTTTGTGGCTAAAAAAAATAAAAGAGTAATTCCCGGTTTTGGTTTATCTATGGGGGTTACAATATGTATGCTAAGCATAGTTGTTCTAATCCCTATTGCAACGCTTATTCTTTTTACTTCGCAATTAAGTTTCTCTGATATAATAGATACTTTAATGCGTCCTAGAGTTTTAGCAAGTTTTAGACTTAGTTTTACAACAGCTTTTATTGCTTCTCTTGTAAATATGGTTATGGGAATTATTTTTGCTTGGGTTCTCGTTAGGTATGAATTTCCTTTTAAACGACTACTTGACGGTATGCTTGAACTTCCTTTTGCATTGCCTACCGCTGTTGCCGGTATCGCCCTTACTTCCCTTACTACTGAAAATGGTATAATAGGCAGTTTTTTCTCTAAGTTTGGTATCAAAATCGCTTATACTGAACTTGGTATAATATTCGCTCTTATATTTGTCGGTATACCTTTTGTTGTTCGTGCTGTTCAGCCTGTACTTGAAAAACTTGACCCTTTCTATGAAGAGGCTGCCGGTGTACTTGGCTCAAATAAATTTACTATTTTTAGAAAAATTATTCTTCCAGAAATTATACCTTCTGCTTTGGCCGGCTTTGGTCTTGCTTTTGGTAGATGTATCGGTGAATATGGCAGTATCGTTTTCATCGCCGGAAACAAACCTTTTGAAACAGAGATAACTCCTCTCGTGATTATGTCTAAACTTCAAGAATTTGATTACGCAAGTGCTACTGCTATTGCCCTTGTTATGCTTATATTCTCATTCGTATTATTATTTACTGTTAATATGATACAAGCAAGAAATACAAAAATAATTAAAGGAGATTAAGATAATGCAAAAGCCTAATGTTTTATTTGAAAAAAAATCACATTTCACTAAATATTTTCTTATAGCTTTATGTTTTATATTTATTTTTATATTTCTTGTTCTTCCTTTAGTTACTGTTATTACAGAGGCTTTTAAACAAGGGATTGATACCTACATAGACGCTGTTACTGATAAATATACAATAAAGGCCTTATTACTTACACTTGAGGCTACGCTATTCGCTGTTTTGTTTAACACTGTATTTGGTTTATTCGCTGCTTGGGCAATAACAAGGTTCAAATTTAAAGGCAAAAAACTTCTCACAACTTTAATTGATATTCCTGTTACTGTTTCGCCGATTATCGCCGGTCTTATGTTTATGCTCGTGTTCGGTAGACAGAGTTTTATTTATCCTTTCTTACAAGAAAATGATATGAAAGTTGTTTTTGCTGTTCCAGGTGTTATACTCGCTACGGTTTTTGTTACTTTCCCTTTTATCTCTAGAGAATTGATTTCTGTTCTTGAAACTATCGGTTCTGAAGAAGAAGAGGCCGCTGCCCTTATGGGTGCTAAAGGTTTTACTATTTTTAGAAAGGTTACTTTCCCTCATATTAAATGGGCTTTGATGTACGGTATTGTGCTTTGTGCTGCTCGTGCTATGGGTGAGTTTGGTGCTGTTTCTGTTCTCTCCGGTCACCTTAGAGGTCAAACAAATACTTTGCCTTTACACGTTGAAATCCTTTTTAATGAATTCAAATATGTTCCTGCATTTGCAGTTTCATCTATACTTGTTATTATGGCTGTTATAATCTTAGTCATAAGGTGTGTTATCGAATATAGGGGAAAGAAGGAATGATGATATGTATATAGAACTTAAAAATATAAATAAAGTTTTTGGTGATTACAAAGCTTCCGATAATGTAAACTTTGGTATCGAAAAAGGCAAACTTATCGGTTTTTTAGGACCTAGTGGAAGCGGTAAAACTACTATACTTCGTATGATTGCCGGTCTTGAAAATCCTGACAGCGGTCAAATTATTATAGACGGTAAAGTCGTTAATGATATTCCTGCAAGTAAAAGAGGAATTGGCTTCGTATTTCAAAATTATGCCTTGTTTAGATATATGACTGTTTATGACAACATCGCTTTTGGTCTTAAAGTTCAAAAGTCTGATAAAAAGTTTATTGATGAAAGAGTAAACGAACTTATAAAGTTGATTGGTCTTGACGGTCTTGGTAAAAGATACCCTAGTCAACTTTCCGGTGGGCAACGTCAAAGAGTTGCTTTTGCCAGAGCTTTAGCTCCTAATCCTCAACTTTTACTTCTTGATGAACCTTTTGCCGCTATAGATGCAAAAGTTAGGCTTGAACTTAGAAGTTGGCTTAGAGATATGATTACGAAACTTGGTGTTACAAGTATATTCGTAACTCACGACCAAGATGAGGCAATTGAAGTCGCTGACGAAATTATTATTACAAACAGAGGTAGAATTGAACAGAAAGGAACGCCTATTGAAGTTTATCAAAATCCTAAAACTGCTTTTACGGCTACTTTCTTCGGTCAACCATCTATCGTTAAAAATTATGAAATGTTTCATACTTTTGATAAAATTGAAAATGCCGACAAAGCTGTTATTAGACCGGAATTTGTTAGCATTACCAAAAAAAATGAATTTCAAAAATACAGAAGTTCTGCTATGGAGGGTGTTGTTCAAAAAACAGCGTTCAGAGGCAGTACTGTTGAAATTACGGTAAACGTAAACGGTAACCTCGTTACTGCAAAAAGAGGTCTTGACGAACAACCTATTGAAGTTGGCGAAAAAGTCGACATATTTATTTACAGACTTTTTGTAATCGTTGGCGACAACGCTTACTTACTTGAAAACAAGGCCCTTGCTGAAAACTACGTATTGATTTAATACTATATCTTTTGGGAAATGAGTGATTAAATGTCTACTACAAAAATTTATAACGAAAATACAAATTACAAAATTGAAAGAATAAAAACTGACGTGCTTATCATAGGTGGAGGAACAGCCGGTTGTTATGCTGCTCTTACTATAGCCGAAAACAACAAAGACGTAAAGGTTCTTATCTGTGAAAAGGCTAATATAAAAAGAAGTGGTTGTCTTGCTGCCGGAGTAAATGCCCTTAACGCATATATAACAGAGGGCAAAACACCTCAATTCTATGTTGACTATGCTAAAAAAGATGCTGACGGAATAGTTAGAGAAGATTTGCTCTTGACTATGTCACAAAAATTAAATAAAGTTACTGAAAAACTTGAAAAACTTGGGCTTGTTATATTAAAAGATGAAAATGGTAAATATGTTACTCGTGGACCAAGAAATCTTAAAATAAACGGTGAAAATATAAAACCTATTCTTGCCGATGCAGTTAATGAACTTGAAAATGTTACTGTTTTAAACCACATTAACATAACTGATTTTTCTGTTGAAAATAACAAAATAAAAGGTGCTTTCGGTTTTGGTATTGAAAATGATACTTTCTATGTTCTTGAAGCTAAAGCTGTTCTTATCGCAACAGGTGGGGCTAGTGGATTATACAAACCTAATAACCCAGGATTCTCAAGACATAAAATGTGGTATCCTCCTTTTAACACAGGTGCAGGCTATGCTATGGGTATAAAAGCCGGTGCCGAAATGACTACATTTGAAATGCGTTTTATTGCCCTTAGGTGTAAAGATACTATTGCCCCAACAGGTACTCTCGCTCAAGGTGTTGGTGCTAAACAAATAAATTCTTTTGGTGAAGTTTATGAAGATAAATATGGTCTTACTACTTCTGAAAGAGTTTACGGAACAGTAAACGAAAATTTAGAGGGTCGTGGACCTTGTTATCTTAGAACAGAGGGAATAACAGAGGAACAAGACAATTCGCTTATTAAGGCCTATCTTAATATGGCACCTTCTCAAACTTTAAAATGGATTGAGTCCGGAAAAAATCCTTCTCAACAAAATGTTGAAATAGAGGGAACTGAACCTTATATCGTTGGCGGTCATACAGCAAGTGGATATTGGGTTGATACTAATAGAAAAACAACTATAGACGGTCTTTATGCTGCCGGTGATGTTGCCGGTGGTTGCCCTCAAAAATATGTTACTGGTGCTTTGGCAGAGGGTGAAATCGCTGCTCTCGATATTATAAAAAATATCGACAAACTCCAAATTGGTGAGATAGATGAAAATGATATTAAAGAACACATAACAGAGGGAATTGATTTCCTCACTAACAAAAATGCCGTTTTCTCTATCGAACAATTAGAAGAGGCTATGCAAACCGTTATGGACAGCTATGCTGGAGGAATAAAAACAAACTATAGATTTAATGAAAAGCAATTAGATATTGCTGATGAAAAAATATTGAAGCTTATTTCTTTATCTGATAAACTACAAGCAGACGATTTTCAAGAGCTTATGTATATATATGAGTTGAAAGAAAGACTTATTGTCTGTAGGAGCGTTATTGCACATCTTAAAGCTAGAAAAGAAACTCGTTGGCACAGTTTTGCTGAAAACATTGACTATCCACAAAAAGATGATGAGAATTTTAGAAAATATGTCAACTCTAGACTTAAAGACGGCAAAATAGAAATAATTCTTCGTAATCTGGTTGAGGGAGGTGCAACTTATGAGCATAGCAATTAACAAAGATAAATGCGTTGGTTGTAGAAAATGTAAAGAAGTTTGCCCCGGTAATCTTATAAAAATTGATGACAACAACAGAGCTTACATTAAATATCCTAAAGACTGTTGGGGTTGTACTTCTTGTATAAAAGAGTGTAAAGCATACGCTATCTCTTTCTTTCTGGGTGCTGACATTGGCGGTATGGGTAGTATGGTTCATACTGAAAAAAACGGAGATATTCTCAAATGGGTTATTGAAAAACCTGACGGAAATGTATCCGAAATTAATATAAATCAAAAAGAATCAAACAAATATTAAATATTAGGAGGTTTAGACAATGAGTGAATTTTCACATCTTGACGAACTAGAAGCTGAGGCAATTTACATCATCAGAGAGGTGGCTGCTGAATGTGAAAAACCTGTAATGCTTTATTCTATTGGTAAGGACAGTTCGGTAATGCTTCATCTTGCTATGAAAGCTTTTTACCCTGAAAAACCACCTTTCCCATTTTTGCATATCGACACAACTTGGAAATTTAAAGATATGATTAAATTTAGAGATGATACTGCTAAAAAACTTGGCATAGAAATGCTTGTTTACAAAAATGAAGAGGGTATTAAACAAAACATAAATCCTTTTGACCACGGTTCTGCTTATACTGACATTATGAAAACACAAGCTCTTAAACAAGCTCTTACTAAATATGGTTTTACTGCTGCTTTTGGTGGCGGTAGACGTGATGAAGAAAAATCTCGTGCTAAAGAGAGAATTTTCTCTTTTAGAAATCAGGCTCAGGCTTGGGACCCTAAAAATCAAAGACCTGAAATGTGGAAACTTTACAATACTAAAATCCAAAAAGGTGAAAGTATTCGTGTATTCCCTATTTCTAACTGGACTGAAAAAGATATTTGGCAATATATCCAAAGAGAAAATATCGACATCGTTCCTTTATACTTTGCTGATAAAAGACCTGTTGTTTACAGAGATGGCAATATTATAATGGTTGATGATGACAGATTCCCTCTTAAAGAGGGTGAAAAACCTGAATTGAAATCTGTTCGTTTTAGAACTCTTGGTTGTTATCCACTTACAGGTGGTGTTGAATCTACTGCAACTACACTTGATGAAATTATCGAAGAAACTTTAAGTGCTGTATCTTCTGAACGTACATCTAGAGTTATAGACAACGAAGCAGCAGGAAGTATGGAACGTCGTAAAAGGGAGGGTTATTTCTAGTATGAAAGGATTACTTAAATTTATTACTTGTGGTAGTGTTGATGACGGAAAATCAACTCTTATTGGACATATTTTATATGATGCTAAACTTATTTATGCTGACCAAGAAAAAGCTCTTGAGCTTGATAGTAAGGTTGGTAGCAGAGGTGGAGCTATAGACTACTCTTTACTTCTTGACGGTCTTATGGCTGAACGTGAACAAGGTATTACTATTGACGTAGCTTACAGATACTTTACTACTGATAACAGAAGTTTTATCGTTGCTGATACTCCTGGTCACGAAGAATATACAAGAAATATGGCCGTTGGTGCTTCTTTTGCTGACCTCGCTATTATTCTTATTGACGCATCTCAAGGCGTTCTTGTTCAAACTAGACGTCACGCTAGAATTTGTAAACTTATGGGTATCAGATATTTTGTTTTTGCTGTAAACAAAATGGACCTTGTAAACTACAGCAAAGAAAGATTTGACGAAATCAAAGCCCAAATCGAAGAACTTAAAAAAGAACTTGCACTTGAAAATGTTCAGATTATTCCTCTTTCTGCAACAGAGGGTGACAACGTAACAACTAAATCTGATAATATTAAATGGTATGACGGTCCTGCACTTTTGGAACATCTTGAAAATGTTGACGTTACAACTCAAAATGAAGAACAAGGTTTCTATATGCCTGTACAAAGAGTTTGCCGTCCTGACCACGAATTTAGAGGTTTCCAAGGTCAAATTGAATCCGGTGAAATCAAAGTCGGTGACGAAATTACTACTTTACCTAGTAGCGAAAAGGCTCACGTTAAAGGTATTTTAGTTGGTGACAAAAACAGTGATGTTGCATTTAAAGGTCAACCTGTTACTATTTCTCTTGACAAAGAGGTTGACGTTTCAAGAGGTTGCGTACTTGTAAAAGGAACTAACCTTGCTACTTACAAACGTATTACTGCATCTATTTTATGGATGGACGATGAACCTCTTGAACTTGGTAAAGATTATTTCGTTAAACTTGGTACTAAACTTATTTCCGGTGTTGTTGTTGGTATAAACTATGCTATCAACGTAAACAGCGGTGAACATATTAAAGTTAGCTCTTTATCTAAAAACGAAATTGCTGTTTGTGAAATTCTTCTTACTGAAGCAATTGTTGTTGATAAATTTGAATATCACAAGACAATCGGTGAACTTATTTTAATTGACCGTATCACTAATATGACTTCTGCTTGTGGTGTTGTTGAAGACCTTGCCGAAAAAGGTGGTTCATTCTCTGATAAAGCATCTTTTGCTTTTGGTGACATTGAGGCAAGAGGAGATATTTTTGAAGAATTTTACTACAACACAGAAAGTTTCTCTGTACTTAAATATCAACCAGTTAAAGAAACTTACACAGTTGGCGACGAAATCCCTGTTAAAGGTGAAAGCTATGCTTACCCTGACAGCTTTGACATAATCGTTTTACGTGATGATGTTGCTATCAAAGTTAGAGATAAGAAAATTACTGAAATCATTAATGCTAGTGACTATGTTTACGGAAACGTTCCTGTTATCAATGGTCGTGGGTTTGAAGTAAAAGTTAATTCTGATGAAGATGTTAAAAACTTCTTGAAAGAATACAAAGAATCTGAGGGAAGTCCTGAATTCTTTACAAAATATATGAACTTTGACACTTACAGAAAAGTTGTTATTAAAAAATAGTTTTTAAACCTAAAACCTTGGGAAAAGCCCGAGGTTTTTGTATTGTTGAAAAAGTTTTTTATGTAATATAATCTGTACGGTTATTTATAACATAATATCGGGGTATATTGTGTGTATAAGTATATTTAGAAAGTAGGTAAAAAAATGAAAAAAGTAGCGTTTATTTGTGTTCACAATTCGTGTCGAAGTCAGATTGCAGAGGCTTTGGGAAAATATTTTGCATTTGATGTTTTTGAAAGCTATTCGGCTGGAACCGAGATAAAACAAAAGATAAATCAAGACGCTGTTCGAATTATGAAAAATTTATATGGAATTGATATGGAAAAAACACAATATTCTAAGTTGATTACAGATATTCCTAACCCAGATATAGCAATTTCTATGGGTTGTAATGTTGGTTGTCCGTTTATTGGGAGAGCTTTTGATTATAATTGGGGACTTGAAGACCCTACAGGAAAAAGTGATGAAGAATTTATTCGTGTTATTAAACAAATAGAGGAAAATATACAAAGTTTAAAAAAAGTAATAAGTGAACCAAATTAGAAATATAAGTATCGGCTTCGCCGTCCTTGTTCGCACCCTCGATAAAAGTAAAATTTTTAGTAAACTTATTTTTTGCTTACATAAGGGGAGGACGCACAAGGAAACGATAGTTTCCGACAAAAGTTCTTTGTCCCTCTTTCTTTCAAGAAAGAGGGTGGGGTATTGGGGCAACGCCCCATATGCACTAACCTAATTTGTAATTAGCTGTTTATACAGGTTTTAAGCAA
>CABVAP010000053.1 GCA_902496345.1 uncultured Eubacteriales bacterium | reverse complement strand
TAGTTTCCGGCAAATACGTGGCACCGTTTATGAGCTTGCACAAGTAAAATCGGTTTAAAACAAAAACGGTTCAATTTTGTTTTAAATTGATTTTACGCAAGCGAATGTGCCGTTGTCGATTTTGAAAAGGCTTGTGGGGTGGTGGGGCAAAGCCCCACGGTCTTAATCGATAAACCACAATTTGTTTATTAGTGTTTTCTGTGAATGTTAAGCTCGTTCATTTTTTTGTCATTGTAATTTTGAATTATGTCGATTTTTTTGTTGTCAGCGTATTTGTCAAAAATTCTTCTTCCCATCATTAAATCTTTAACTTTGGCAGGACCGTTTACACAACCGTTTTCGCAAGCCATACCTTCGATAAAGTCAACAGGGATTTTTCCACTTTTAAGCATAAGCATAGCTTTTTTACATTCGTCAATGCCACTGCATTTCATAGTTTTAAGGTCAATATCGTCACCTTTTTCGGCAATAACTTCAACAACAGCGTTTGTAACACCACCGGATTTTGCAAAACCTTTACCGTATTTTGTAGCGTCTTCATTTTCACTTTCATAATCGGCAAAGTTTATTTCTTTTACCTCAAACATAGCTTCTAATTCTTCAAATGTAAGTACAAAATTTATTTCGCCTATGTAGTGTTTAAGTGCTTCGTTTTTCTTAGCAATACAAGGCCCTATGAATACAATGACAGCAGTTGGGTCTGCAGCTTTTATAAGTCGGGCAGTCGCAACCATAGGGGAAACGGTTGTTGATATATTATCTTTAAGCTGAGGAAAATGTTTTTCGATGAGATTTACAAAGGCTGGACAACAAGAGGTTGTAGTTTTTTTGCCCTCTTTTGCTCTCTCGATAACTTCTTCTGTTTCAGCAATAGCAACAGCGTCTGCACCAAGTGCAACCTCAAGTACTTCGTAAAATCCAAGTGCTTTTATAGCAGATTTTAAAACAGGTATAGGAAAATCACCAAATTGTCCCTCGATAGCCGGTGCAATCATAGCATAAACTTTGTTTTCACCCTTAACAATTGTGTCTATGACATTTGAAATCATAGAAACATCAGAAACAGCACCAAAAGGACAACCAACAACACATTTACCACAGTTGATACATTTGCTTTCGTCAATCATAGCAAGGTCGTTTTCGTCAATCTGGATTGCGTCAACGGGACAGGCTTTGATACAAGGTCTTTGTATATCAACGATTGCCCCGTAAGGACAGGCGAGAAGACATTGACCACATTTTTTACATTTAGTCTTGTCGATATAGGCACCTCTGTCTGTTCTTGTTATTGCACCAAACTTACAGGCTTTGATACATTTTCTTGCAAGACAGTTATGACAGTTATCTGTTACTGTAAATCTAGCAATAGGGCAACCCTCACAGGCAGCAGAAATTACGTGGACAACTTGTGTACCGTCATTTACTGTATAATGAGAACCGGCAGGAATTTGTCCCATAGATAACCTAACTCTCTGACGGATTATCTCTCTTTCTCTATATATACAGCAACGAAATTCTGGTTTTGGTCCGGAAATAAGCTCAAAAGGTATCTCATCAGCCTTTTGTGTTAAAGTTCCGTTATAAGCGTATTCGGCTGTTTTTCTTAAAACTGCCATTTTTATTTGATTAATATCTGTAATGTTTTCCATAGTAAACAATCCTTCCTAAAATTAATTTTATATTGTTAATAATATTTTATATTGACAACTTTACCTGAGTCAATAAGCACATTGCATAAATCGTCAATAATTCGTGTTCTAATGTTAAGCTCTGTCGGCATAGCAGGGTTTTGATGTGCTGGGTTAATTTTTCTACCGACAAAAAGGTTTATATGTGTCGATTCTTGAGCCAAAATTTTAGCTAAGCTAGACGCTCCGTCTTTTTGTTCTAGTGCATTTAACATCTGTTTATCAGTTGGATTTTTAAAATATCCCTTTAATATATCAAGGGTTCGTTTGAGGGTTAAAACTCCCTCTGTAACTAAGTCAATGCCGTCTATATAACCAACTGGTGGAACATCTGGATTCACGTATTCTATAGACGTTTTTAAAACTTTTTTTGTAACTCTACAAAAAATATTTGCTGAACTACCTCCAGAAACAATCTTCATACCGTCACTTGCTAAAAAGTCGTTTACAATAATAGGGTCATCTTCGGGGTTTTCTGGTGGCCCAGTAAGTATATTGACTGTTTTAAGTGGGATAATCTTAACGGTTGCAACGGTTGTATCATCTCCAGCTTTTCCGAGATAAAGTTCATTACATTTTTCAATAACTAAATTAGCCAGTTTAGAAGAGGTAATACCTTTGTAAATTCGACTTTGTTCAGCTATAAAGTTTGACGCATTATTCCAATTCCAACCAAGATTAAGCGTTGCACCAATTCCAGCATATATAACGCCGTCACTCATAATAGTTAATAAATCGCCGATTTGAGCCTTAAATCTAGCTTCTTTTATTTTTTTACCAGCAATTTCTTTAATCTCATAATCGATTTTTAATATTTGACCGTCCCTAACAAAAATACAATTAGGTGAGTCAAATTCAACAAGATAGACATCTCCGTAATAACCTATTCTAAGTATAGAAAAAGTGGAATAAGCAACTTTTCGAACACTACACACAGGCAATGTATGTACAATTGTATCAACCGTATCTTCAATGCTGGCTCCCTCAATAATCATAGTTGAAATTATTTTAGAAGTAAGCGTTGATAATATATTCGCTTTAACACCACTACCAAGACCGTCAGACAAAACAACAATGCAACAATCATCATTTTTAACTATTTCAACCCTATCGCCACAAAGTTCTTCAGTATATTTATTAAGACTTTTATAAATCGCATCAACATAAACTTTATCACTCATTTATATCAGTTCCTTCATTTTCCATTAATCTTTTAATTTTATTTAAAGTAACTTTGGTTTCGGCTGTTGTTTCACCCAAAAGACTGGCGATTTGTTGGGCAACTGTCATTTGTTTATCGATAACATTTTGGGCCATTAAAATCGTTTCCATTTTAAGGGCATAATTAATTTCGTTGTATCGTTCTTCTGTTGTTATGTCATAGATTATACCGATAGCCATATTATTTTTAGATGTATAAATGATGTCTTGTTTTGTTATAATCCCAAGGTCATCATATCGAACCTTTTTATCGTGTATGTTTCGTTTTGTTTTTATTACATATTCAAAATCAGTTGGGTCAATAAATTCTTGCAAATTTCTGCCAACAGCGTCTTTTCTTGATATATTAAAAAGTTTTTGGGCAGAAACATTAAATTCTTTTATTTTCATATTTTCATCAACAGCAATGATGTAGTTAGGTGTAACAGACAAAACTGTACTCGCCATAGTTTGGTTTATGTCGTTCATATAAGGTAAACACATATAAAGGTCAGCTTTCCCTTGATAAACAGCTATTGCTTTTTCTCGGCAAGTAGGGTAGCCACAACTTCCACAATTAAGTTGTTTAAAATCTTCATCTTTTCCGATTTTTCTAAGAATGTCTTTTATTTCATATTCCGTTGGAATTTTGTTTTCTATATTTTCTGGATTAAATTTTCTTTCAAATCCGTCATAATGTATATCAAAATCAACGGCCCCATTTTGAGCATAATTTACAACGTTTATTCTATCGGAAACTGACAGTTTCTTTTCGGTGGTCATAAGAGGCCCATTTATGCAACCACCACGACAGACGTGAGCCTCGACAAATACATTTTTTAGTTTTCCAGATACAATATCATCAAATGTCTTTCTTAGCTCTTTTATACCACTAACGCTTAAAATGTCGTATTTCCCTATTCGGCTACAATGATTTTCGATATTAAGCTTTCTTTTTATATCAATGCTTATTCCGTCAAAAATTGGATATATAGCTGAAAAAGGCGTATTATAAAATTCCTCATCTGGCAATCTTTCTATGTTGATTTCTCTATTTTTAAGCCATTCCATAAGGCTACTGAAAGATACAGCACCGTCAATAAATTCGTTATTTTCGTCAATATCTTTCATACTGGCAAGGCAAGGGCCAACGTAAATAACTTTTATATCCTTACCATACTTTTCTTTAAGTATTTTTCCGTGAGCAAGAACAGGTGAAAGTACAGGTGCAAGTATATTTGTAAGTTGTGGATAATATTTTTGTACAAGCATATTTGCAGATGGGCAACTTGTTGTTATAATATTTTCCATTTCGCCATTTTGAATTAATTTTATATATTCATTAGTGACATATTGAGCCCCAACAGCCGTTTCCTCGACATCATCAAACCCCAATATTTTTAGGGCATTAATTATTTTTTTATAATTCTTTCCGAAAGCAACAACATAGCTTGGGGCAAGGCTTACAATAGTTTTAAATTTTGGGCTGTCTATGTATTCAAGTACCTTGATAAGGTCCTGTCTGGAATGTTTTGCGTACTGTGGGCAACTGGTTATACAAAGCCCACATAAAATACATTCGTTGTCAATAACCGAAACGTTTTCGCCCTCAAATTTAATTGATTTTACAACACAATTTTTCAAACACCTATAGCATTTTTTGCAATTTGACTTGCTCTCTCGTATATATTTCATTGATGCACCTCCTACTTAACCTATAAAACGGATATGTTATTTTTTTGACAATTGAAACTACAAACTAAAATTTTTTTAAGAATATTTAAAGGCCTTTGTGTTTTGTCCAAACACCTTACAAGCTAGTCAGTATTTTGCTACAAAAGCGCTTAAAGCTAGCTTGCAAGGGGTAGTTTTAATGTTTTAATTGGCTTATGGGGCAAAGTTACAAAGCTTTTTTATTCTTTTGTTGCCTCTTTTAGTGAAGAAACTAAACCAACTAAGTTTTGTACATCTGACGGTATTATAAGTTTTGTTGCGTTTCCGTCTGCTGTTTTTTCTAATGCCTCTAAACTACGAAGTTTAAGTACCTCGCTTGTTACATCAACAGAACTTAACATTTTAAGACCTTCTGCTGTAGCTTTCTGTACGGCAAGAATTGCTTGTGCCTCACCTTCAGCTCTTCTTATTTGAGCCTCTTTATCAGCTTCTGCTTTTAAAATTGCTGCTTCCTTATCAGCTTCGGCTCTTAAAATTGCAGATTCTTTTTCACCCTCGGCAACAAGGATTGCACTTCTTTTTTCACCTTCTGCCTGAAGAATCTTTTCTCTTCTTTCACGTTCAGCTTTCATTTGCTTTTCCATTGAGTCTTGTATCTCTTTTGGTGGCATAATGTTTTTAAGCTCAACCCTATTTATCTTTATTCCCCAAGGGTCTGTTGCTGTATCAAGTATTGAACGCATTTTTGAGTTTATTATGTCCCTTGATGTTAATGTCTGGTCAAGCTCTAAATCACCGATTATATTTCTTAATGTTGTTGCTGTTAAATTTTCAATCGCTTTGATTGGATTATCAACGCCATAAGAATAAAGTTTTGGGTCTGTTACCTGTAAATATATTACTGTGTCAATCTGCATTGTAACGTTATCTTTTGTTATAACTGGTTGTGGTGGGAAATCAGCAACAAGCTCTTTCATATTAATTCTTTTTGAGATTTTGTCGATTATAGGTATCGCAAAGTGAATACCTGTTTCCCAAGTTGTATGATATGCTCCAAGTCTTTCAACAATATATGTGTGTGCCTGTGGTACTATCCTTACATTTGATACTATTACAATTAAAATAATTACTGCAATTGCTAATAATACTATTAAACCACTCATTTTAATACCCCCTAAAATAAAGTTAATAAATTAATTGCTTTGTTTGACAATTGCCTTTACACCCTGTATGTCCTCAATTACAACGTTTGATGACTCTTTTATTATTTCATCATCAAAACTTCTTGCTGACCAGATTTGACCATTTACGTTTATTTCTCCGATACATTCCGTATTGTCAATTTCTTTTGTTACAACTGCCTTTTTACCAATTAAGCTGGACACATTTGTTTTTAATGTATCCTTTTTCAAAATCTTTTTTGCTAATGGTCTTGTTATAATCAAAAGAACTGCTGATACAACAATAAAAATTATTAGCTGTACCAAAAACGGAGCTGATAAGAGATTTGCCACTATAGCGACCAAAGCACCACCACAAAACCAAACCGAAACAAGTGCAGATGATACAAGCTCGCAGACAAGCAAAACGATAAACGTTATAAGCCAAAAAATTAAGTAATTATCCATAATCTCACCACCTATTTTTAACTATATAAAAAATATTCACCTATAACAAAAATTATATCATAAAACCAAATTTATTGGAAGAAATATTTTTAGTATTTTGATTGAAATTAATAAGTAAATATGGTAAAATAATCTCACTATTATTTATTTAAGGAGGCTTTTTTATTATGGCTAAAGGTTTTGGTGGAGGATTCCCTGGTGGAATGAATATGAACAATCTTATGAAACAAGCTCAGAAAATGCAGAAACAAATGGAACAAATGCAAACTGAACTTGAAAACAAAGAATATTCTGTTACTAGTGGTGGTGGAGCTGTTAAAGTAACTATCTCTGGCAAAAAACAAATTAAAAATATTGAAATTTCACCTGACGTTGTTGACCAAGACGATGTTGAAATGCTTCAAGACCTCGTTATGACTGCTGTAAACGAAGCTTTACGTCAGGCTGAAGACGCTGCTAATAGCGAAATGGGCAGAATTACTGGTGGAATGGGTATGCCTAACGGATTATTTTAATTTAAAAGGCTTTAGGAGTTAAAAATATGAGTTTATATGGTAATTCGATTACTGCTTTAATTGAACAACTATCAAAACTCCCTGGTATAGGTGGAAAGTCAGCACAAAGGCTGGCTTTTTACATTATAAATATGCCAGAGGAAAACGCAAAGGCTCTTTCTGACAGCATTATAAATGCAAAGAAAGAAATTAAATATTGCTCAATATGCTGTAATCTTACAGATTCTGACCCTTGCCCTATCTGTGCAAGCTCAAAGAGAAACCACAACGTTATTATGGTTGTTGAAGACCCTAGAGATATGGCAGCTTATGAAAAAACAAAGGAATATACAGGGGTTTATCACGTTTTACACGGTGCTATATCTCCACTTAACGGAGTTGGACCTTCTGACCTAAAAATAAGGGAGCTTATCCAAAGACTTGATAACGATAAAATTGAAGAAGTTATCATCGCCACAAACCCTAATGTTGAGGGTGAGGCTACGGCTATGTATTTAAGCCGACTTATTAAACCACTTGGTGTAAAAGTTAGCCGAATTGCTCACGGTGTTCCTGTCGGTGGAGATTTGGAATATGTTGATGAGGTTACGTTACTTAGAGCTTTAGAGGGAAGACGACAGATGTAAGGTTTTTGATTAAATTTTCCTGATTCAATAAAAGGGCTATCACAATTTGTGATAGCCCCTTTTTGACTTTATAAATAATTTGTAAATTATTCAGCTTCAGTTGTTGCTTCTGTAGTTTCCTCAGTAGTTTCTTCTGAGCTTTCTTCAGAATTTTCTTCTGTAGATTCTTCAGAAACTTCTTCAGTAGATTCTTCTGATACTAATTCAGTTGAATCTTCAGAAACCTCTTCAGTAGATTCCTCAGAAACTAATTCAGTTGAATCTTCTTCTGTTACATCAGTATCATTTGAATCGTCACCATTTGCGATTTCTGGGGCTTCAATTGTTACAGTTTTTGTATTACCGTCCCAATCAACTTTTGCTCCGATACTTTCAGAAAGGATTCTTAAAGGAACCATAGTTCTTCCATTTATAATTTGTGCAGGAACATCACTTTCAACAGTTGCACCATCATCTAAAGTTACTGTTGTTTCGCCAATTTTGATACCTACAGATGCAGAATTATAGTCAGCTTCACAAAGTTTAGTATCTGCGTCCCAATTAACAGTTGCTCCCATTTCTTCGAAAACAGCTCTGAAAGGAACAAGTACTCTGCTGTCCTGTATAACAGGTTCTTGATTTCCAGTGAAATCAATTGCAGTTCCATTTACTACTACATTTATTTTGTCTTCAGCAAGTGCCATAGCAGAAAGAGAAGAGATTGCAAGAGTTGTTGCTAAAAATAAACCAATTGCCTTTTTCATAGATAAAGACCTCCAAAATATTAAGTATAAAATTTTTCGACCTATTTTACCAATTAATGATAAATAAACCAAATATACTTTAAATCAAAATTGACTCAAAGTCAAGATGTTTTAAGGAATTTTCAAATAATTTTTATACATATCACTATTTGAAAATCACTTCTTGAATTTACAGAAGTAAAGTGTTATTATAGAAGAATATTTGAAGTATGAAAAATTTAAGGGGTGTTTTTATGAATCAGAAGTTAAAAAATGAATCACTTGATATGCTATTTAAAGCTATTTTACAGCTTGAAAATATTTCTGAATGTTATGACTTTTTTGAAGATATTTGTACAGTGAATGAGCTTAAAAGCTTAGCACAAAGGCTTGAAGTTGCTAAAATGTTGCAAGATGGAGAAACTTACAACACTATTGCAAATGTAACCGGTGCGTCAACTGCAACAATAAGCCGAGTAAACAAAGCTTTAAACTATGGAAGTGACGGATATAAAAAAGTTTTGGATAAAATGAAAGAATAGTTTATATATTTTAGGAGAAATGAAAATGTCAAATTTATTATCAGGACTAAATCTTATGCAAAAAAAGGCTGTTTTAAAAACAGAAGGACCATTGCTCTTGCTTGCTGGGGCTGGGTCAGGAAAAACAAGAGTTCTTACACATAGAATTGCATATTTAATTGAACAAGGTGTACGACCATACAACATTATGGCGATTACATTCACCAACAAGGCAGCTAGAGAAATGAAAGAGAGAGTTGAAAAAATTACACCTTATGGTAAAGATGTCTGGGTTAGTACTTTCCATTCCTCTTGTGTTAGAATTTTAAGAAGAAATATAGATAGACTTGGCTATACCTCTCAATTTACTATATATGACTCTGATGATAGCGAAAGACTTATCAAAGAGATTATAAAAGAGCTTAACATAAATGATAAGAATTTTAGACCAAAGTCGGTACTTGCTGAAATAAGCAACCAGAAAAATGAACTTATATCAGCTAATGCTTTTAAAGATATGATTGGTAATGACTTTAGACTTGGGGTTATCTCTAAAATTTATGCTGAATATCAAAAAAAATTAAAGCAAAATAATGCCCTTGATTTTGATGACCTTATTGTAAAGACTGTTCAGCTTTTTGCCCAAAATCCTGATGTCCTTGACAAATATAGGGAAAAGTTCCTTTATATAATGGTTGACGAATATCAAGATACCAACACTTGTCAATATAACCTTGTTAAACAGCTTTCTTCAAAGTACAGAAATCTTTGTGTTGTTGGCGATGATGACCAAAGTATATATGGCTGGAGAGGGGCAAACATAAACAATATACTTGATTTTGAAAAAGATTTTAAAAATGCAGAAGTTATAAAGCTTGAACAAAATTATCGTTCTACAAAAACTATTTTAGAAGCAGCGAATTATGTAATCAAAAATAACTTTGAACGTAAGGCAAAAGCACTCTGGACAGATAACGAAGAGGGTGGACTCATAAAATATAGAAAATGCGACAATGACCTTGCAGAGGCTTTATTTATTTCATCTGAAATTATAAAAGGGGTTAAAGAAGGTAAGGAATACAAGGATTTTGCTATTTTATACCGAAACAACGCTTTGTCACGAGTTATCGAAGATAGGTTAGTTAAAAGCTCAATACCTTATAGACTTCTTGGTGGTGTGCCTTTCTATGGAAGAAAAGAAATTAAGGATATTATGTGCTATCTCAAATTTTTGTACAATTCATTTGATGATATTGCTTTTAAAAGAATTGTTAATACTCCTAAAAGGGGAATCGGTGACGCTACTGTCGACAAGCTTTCAGCTTATGCTATGGTAAATGAAATTTCGGTTTATGACGCTATTTCTAAAATTAATGAAATACCTGAAGTTAAAAGGTCGGCAAAAAAATTAGTTGCATTCAAAGAACTTATCGAAGATTTGAAAGAAGATGCCGTTGCACTTAACATTGCAGACCTTATTCAGTCAGTTTTAGATAAAACAGGATATGTACGTGAACTTGAACTAGAAGGAACAGAAGAAGCTAACAATCGAATTGAAAATATTAGCGAACTTATTTCAAAAGCTATCGAGTTTGAAAATAATTCTGAAAAAGCTGACCTTGCTACTTTCCTTGAGGAAGTTGCCCTTGTCGCTGATATTGATAACTATTCTGAGGAAGATGACGCCGTTGTACTTATGACGCTACACAGCTCTAAAGGACTTGAATTTGATACGGTGTTTATCGCTGGTTTTGAAGACGGAATTTTTCCAAGCTATCTCAGCCTAACATCACCAAGCCCAACGGCTATTGAGGAAGAAAGACGACTTTGCTATGTTGGAATAACAAGAGCAAAAAGACAACTTTATTTGACTTGTGCAAAAACAAGATTGCAACACGGTCAATATTTGTCTAATGCCCCTTCAAGGTTTTTGAAAGAACTTCCAACAAAATTTATAGATGATACGCTCGAGGTTCCTAATAAAATAAAAATAAACGATAATACATTAAATGGGGCGTTCTCTCAAACTAAATATTCAAGCTATACACAAAATCATTCACCTAAAAATGTTACTTTAGACTATAAAGTTGGTGACAAGGTTAAACAATTGAAATATGGCGTTGGCAATGTTACAGCTATAACGCCTGCTGGACCAGATTATGAAATTACAGTTGAATTTCCTAAATTTGGAACAAAAAAATTTATGGCTATGCTTTGTAAAAAAAGTTTAGTTAAGTTTGATGAATGATATATAAATATAATTTTAAAATAAATGCCCTCATATAATTTTTATATAGTGCTTATATGGGGGATTTTATGTTTATTTCTGAAATACAACAAAAAGAAGTTATAAACGTTTGTGACGGCTCTAGGCTTGGGTTTGCCTGTGATTTTGAAATAGATGAAAAATCAGGAAAAATTAAAAAAATTATTGTACCTGTTAAAGGTAAATTTCTTGGACTTTTCGGAAATGCAGAGGAATATCAAATTTGTTGGAATGACATCAAATGTATCGGAGATGATACAATTCTTGTCTGTGCAAATGTCGATGATATTCTTGTTGAGGTATAAAACGATTGGAGGAATTACGAATAAATGGAAGATTTCAATTCGATAAAAAATAAACTTTTGAATTTAATTGATTTTGATTTTTTAGATAAAATTACGCTTAGTAACAATATAAAAAAAGGTGAGGGTATTTGCTTTAAAGCTGTTTTTTCAAATACTTTGATAAAAGGGCAAAAAGGTGTTCAAGTGTCTTATTATGTTGATAACAAGGTCGTTCACGAAAATATGAAGAACGAAAAAGAATTAGTTATAGACAAAATGCTTGAGCTTATGACTGAAAATTTTAAACAATGTAACATAGTTTCAAATCGTAACATAACAATACTTATGAACAGAAAAAAAGAATTTAAAATAACACAAAATAAAGAAAATATCAACATTGTGGATAAGTGCAAATCTGTTTCTCATAATTCGGAAAAAAATTATATATTTAAAGACGGTATTTATGCAGATTGGCTCTTTGAGGTTGGGCTTATCGACAAAAACGGAAATGTCCACAATTCTATGCAGAAAAAATTCCGTCAAATAAATAGATTCATCGAAATGGTTGCTGATATTGAAAAATATGTGCCAGATGACGCTCTTATCGTTGATATGGGGTGTGGAAAGTCATATCTTACTTTTGCGATATATTATTACTTTAATGTTATAAAAAATAAAAATGTTAAAATAAAAGGGTTTGACCTCAAAAAAGATGTTGTTGAAAAATGTAACAAAATCGCTGTGAAATCTGGTTTTGATAGATTGCAATTTTTTGCCGATGATATTGCAAATCTTGATACATCAGAGGAAAAGGTCAGTATGATTATAACGTTGCACGCTTGCGATATAGCAACGGATATTGCCCTTAGTCACGCTGTTAAATGGGGTTGTAGGGTTATAATGAGCGTGCCTTGTTGCCAACACGAATTATTTTATCAAGTGAAAAATGATGTTATGAAAAATGTACTTGATTATGGAATTTTAAAAGAAAGATTTTCGGCTCTACTTACAGACGGAATAAGGGCAGAAACTCTTAAATTATGTGGATATAAAACATCTGTGCTTGAGTTTATCGATATGGAGCATACGCCTAAAAATATAATGATACGAGCAGTTAAAAAAGACGGTTTTAAACCAAAAGAACAAGATATTTTAGAATATAAAAGACTGCTTTCCGAATTTAATGTTGAACCTATGATTTATAAATTGTTAAAAGATAAAATTTGAAAAATTTGAATTTATAAAACCTTGAGATGATTATGTCTTGAGGTTTTTACTTTTGTTGATAAAAAGTTTGAAATTATGGAATTATGGAAACATAGTTTGAAAACAGAAATATTTTACGTACTTCTATGTAAATCATAGTTAGATAATAGTGACGATTTATACCCATAAATAAAGTATGTTTGATAAATATTTTGGTTTAAACTTTAATTTTGTAAGAAATGGTTGAAAATAAAGATAGAAAGCATTATAATCAATGTTGCAGTTAATCTTAGGAGGTTTTTAGATGAAAAAATTTATATCAATTATTTTATCAATTTCTATATTACTTTCTACTGCTACAGTTTTAAAGGCAGAAGATAGTGTTGATAAAATTACAGTAACTATGAATGGTGAAGCTATGCAATTTGATGCAGAGCCTGTTGTCGAGAATAATAGCGTTTTGATACCTATGAGAGCAATCTTTGAGGCTCTTGGTTGTGATGTCACTTATGATGAAACAGACGGAAAGAAAAATATCACAGCAACTAACGCTGAAAATCAAATAACACTTGAAATCGGTTCTGACAAAATGTATGTAAATGGAGAGGAAAAGGAACTTATTGCGCCTGCTAAAATATTTTCTGGAAGAACTTTAGTTCCTGTCCGTGCAATATCAGAGGCCCTTGGTGCCGATGTAAACTGGAGTGCTGAAACGAAAACTATCACTATTACACCTAAACAAGTTGAAACCAGTGATGAGGCTAACCCAACAGATAATGTTTTAGATGATTCTGACGTTTCTAAACAGGGTGGAAACTTTACTGATGAAATGAAAATGCCTATTACTTATGATTTTAATGACAGTGGTGCAAATGCTGCAAATCGTAAAGGTGACCATAAAAATTCACCTTATTTTTCAAATGTAGATTTTTATAATGCAAAATCATCAGACGGTCTTTATATTCTTCCACAGTTTAAAACAATTCAGCAGACTTCTTGGTGGTCTTGTGGTGTAAGTAGTACAGAAATGGTTTTAAATTACTATGGAAAACTTGGCGATTGGAACGAAAAAACTCTTGCTGATTTGCGTACCGACCATTCTGAAATACATAAAGGGACTTGTCTTGACCAGATTATAGAAATGTTCGAAAAAGTTGGTGGGTTTAAACTTGAAACAACTTACGATTATAAAGATAATTTAGATGCAATAAATTTAGCATTTATTAAACAACACATTAAAGACGGTATTCCTATTATAGTTGGCTGGAATGACTGGGGTGGTCATTGGCAGGTTATAATTGGTTATGATGATATGGGAACTGAATATGAAGGTGACGATGTTATTAT
The DNA here is from genome assembly GCA_902496345.1 of uncultured Eubacteriales bacterium. GTDB lineage: Bacteria > Bacillota > Clostridia > Lachnospirales > CAG-274 > MGBC114079. Next base: position 1,094 of record CABVAP010000053.1, on the reverse strand, counting down.
TGTAGCCGATTCATTTGATACAACTGACCATAATCAAGACGGCTATGGTGTATATGGTGCAGAAAGATTTATCTATAACTTTACTTTCTTTGATTTCTTTAATGATGAGGGTCATTTAAAAGATAAATGCTTTGTTGCAGCAATACCTGAATAAGGTTGATGTTTAGTCAGAACCACCAGTTTAGCTGGTGGTTCTGACTGATTTTATGATATATCATTACAAATATATAAGTATTACTTTACAATCTTTTATAAAATGCTTTTTTTTTCAACAAATATATGGTATAATAGCAAGAGATAATTAATAGGGGGATTTACAATATGGTAATAGTGTTGTCTTATATCATTGCTGTTATAATAACTATTATTCTTGCTATTATGCTTTATCCCATATCAGCTATTTTTTTCATTATAGGAAAGATTGGGTATGTTTTGGGAAGGTTAGCAAATTTTATTTTTTCTCATACCAATTCTGGAATTAAGAAACTTTGGTCAGATATTAAGCATACAAAGATTGTAAGAGATGACGAGATTACAGAGCCTGAAAGCACCGTTATCAAGGAAGATTCAACTCTCGTAGATGATATTTTTGATAATATCGTTCAAAAATAAATTGAGAGTATCTTAGATGTATTTTGTTTTTGCTTACTTCTTTTTGTCTTCATATTATACCTAAAATAAATATTAGGTGATTAACTATGGCATATAACAGGATAAGAAATTTAAGAGAAGATAATGATTATACACAAAGCTATCTTGGAAAGGTATTGAATATACATCAGAGGACTTATGCTTATTATGAAAGTGGGCAAAGAATGATACCCCATAACATACTTTGTATGTTGGCTGATTTTTATGATACAAGCATAGATTATCTTCTTGAGAGGACAGATGAAAAACAACCTTATCCGAAAAAACAGTAGTAGTTTTATGTAAATGACATAAAAAAAGATTTGGAAAATTCCAAATCTCAGGCTGTCGATAAAGTCGACAGCCTTGCAAAAAATCGACGATTTTTTGCAAATTAAACTAGATGAGTAAACAGCTGTTTCTTCGCACAAGGCTTTTAAGCCCTTGAAACAGCTGTTTTCCTC
>CABVAP010000052.1 GCA_902496345.1 uncultured Eubacteriales bacterium | reverse complement strand
CTGATGCGTCCTCCCCTTATGTAAGCAAAAATAAATTTTTTGAAGAATTTTATTTGTGTCGAGAGAGTGAATAGGGACGGCGAAGCCGATACAAAGTTTAGGTCAAGCCTTTTTCTAAGGTGACACCGGAAATAACTCCGGACGGCGTAAACCGGCTTTTGCGTAGCAAAAGTGCTGACTTTGTGGGTGTGGGAAAAGCCCACGGTTTTAAGGGGGTTGAGGCTTTGCCCCACGGTCTTTAAACTAAGATTAAAAAATTTCAATTAGTGTTTGCAAAAACTAAATTTTTGTGGTATAATATGCTGGCATATCAAAAAATATAAAAAATTAGGAGGGTTTTGAAATGAAACATATTAAAACTTTAAACACAAAATTACTTAAAAATACTGTTGCAACAGGTGGTTGTGGCGAATGTCAAACTTCTTGTCAGTCTGCTTGTAAAACTTCTTGTACAGTAGCTAACCAGTCTTGCGAAAGCAACAAATAATTTCGCTGTAAAGGATTGCTGAAAACTGGGTGAAAAACTTTTGCTGTGGTCTTTATTTTTGATTTGCTTATGCTCTCAAAATTAGGTATAGCCTATACAAAAGTTTTTTGCCTTGCTTTTTTCAGTTTTATTTTTAATACAATTTAGCTATTTTGTCGGTGGCTGATTTTTTAAATCAGTTTTTTTTATTGCTAAAAGCAATAAACTTGAAAGGAGAAAATTTTTATGATACACAAATACAGTATGAACGGTTATAATATTGTACTTGATGTAAACAGTGGTGCAGTTCACGTTGTTGACGATGCCGTATATGATGTTCTTGATTACTACAAAGAAAAAAGTAAAGATGAAATTCTTGAAATTTTGAAAGATAAATATACTCAAGACGAAATAAATGAGGCTTACAGTGAAATAGTTGAGCTTGAAAAAGAGGACTTACTTTATTCCGAAGATATTTACGAAGAGGTTATTCCTAAAATTGAAAGAAGAAACCCTGTTGTTAAGGCTTTATGTCTTCATATCGCTCACGATTGTAACCTTAAATGTAAATATTGTTTTGCAGAAGAGGGCGAATATCACGGAAAACGTTCTTTGATGAGTTTTGAAGTTGGAAAGAAAGCTATTGATTTCCTTATTAAAGCATCTGGAACTAGAAGAAATCTTGAAGTCGATTTCTTTGGTGGCGAGCCTCTTATGAACTTTGGTGTTGTTAAACAAATTGTTGAATACGCTAGAAGTGTCGAAAAAGAAAATAACAAAAACTTTAGATTTACTATTACAACAAATGGTATTTTACTTAACGATGAAATTCAGGAATATATCAATCAAAATATGCACAATGTTGTTTTAAGTATTGACGGAAGAAAAGAAGTAAACGACAAAATGCGTGTTAGAGCAGGTGGACAAGGTTCTTATGATACTATTATCCCTAAATTTCAAAAACTTGCTGAAAGCAGAAACCAGACTGACTACTATGTAAGAGGAACTTTTACAAGAAACAATCTTGATTTCTCTGAAGATGTTCTTCATCTTGCTGATTTAGGATTTAAACAAATTTCTGTTGAGCCTGTTGTTGCTGACGAAAAAGAAAGCTATGCTCTCAAAGAAGAAGATTTACCTGTTATTTTTGAAGAATATGAAAAACTTGCAAAAGAAATGCTTAAAAGAAAAAAAGAGGGTAAAGACTTTAATTTCTTCCACTTTATGATTGATTTAACAGGTGGCCCTTGTGTTACTAAACGTCTTGTTGGTTGTGGCTCTGGTACTGAATACCTTGCTGTTACTCCTGAGGGTGACCTCTATCCTTGTCATCAATTCGTTGGTATGGAGCAATTTAAAATGGGTGACGTTGATACAGGTGTAGTTAAAGACGATATTCGTTGTAATTTTGAAAACTGCAACGTTTACTCAAAACCTAAATGTAAAGAATGTTGGGCAAAATTCTATTGTAGCGGTGGCTGTGTTGCTAACTCATACAATACTCACGGTGACTTAATAACTCCTTACGAAATAGGTTGTGAACTTCAAAGAAAAAGAACTGAATGTTCTATAATGATGAAAGCTGCTGAACAATAAAATCTTGTTTTTATTTATTGTTAATTGACAAGTTTTATACAAATAAAACTCTATTTTTGGTGATTTTTGCAAAAATGTACAATTTTATTGTTGACGTTTTTGTATTTAAGTTATATAATGTAATATGATATGGGTTGTTTTTGAAAAATTTATATGAAACTTTATGAATTTCTCGAAATTCTGTATTATTAAATCTGCTTCTTACCACATAGGTTAGAGCCGATAAAAATAAATTTCTAAAAATTCTAATTTATTTTTAAGAATTTAAAAGGGAGGAACTTTTAAAGATGAAAGGTAAAAAAAATCATCTCATACTTCTTGTATTATTAGTTGTAGCATTAGGTATGAGTGCCATTTCTTATTTTGGAATAAATATTCCTGATATGGGGTGGAACAAAACTTTAAGTGCAGAAAATATTAAATTAGGTCTTGACTTAAGTGGTGGTGTTTATGTCGTTTATGAAGCTCAAGATGAAAACGGAAATACTATTGATAATCCATCATCTGAAGATATGAATGCTGCTTCTGCTATGATTAGAACCAGACTTGATAACCAAGGTTGGTCTGACGGTGAAGTTTCTATTGAAAATGGTGACAGACTTCGTGTTGAAATTCCTAACGAAAGCAATGCAAATGAAGTTATTTCAAGAATCGGTGCTGCTGGTGTACTCCAGTTCGTTGACTCACAGGGTAACGTACTTTTAACTGGTGAAAGAGTTTCTGAAGCTAACGTTCAAATTAACTCTGACCAGCAACAAAGTACATCTGCATCTAGATACTGTGTTGGTCTTAAATTTGACTCTGAAGGTACTCAGCTTTTCAAAGAAGCCACTCAAAACAACATCGGAAAACCTATTCACATAGTACTTGATAACACAGCTGTTTCTTCTCCAACTGTAAACTCTGCTATTACAGACGGTAGTGCCGTTATTACAGGTCAGTTTACTAAAGATGAAGCTGCAAACTTAGCTAGTATTATTAACTCTGGTTCTTTACCATTTAAACTTGAACCAATCGAGTCTCAAACAATCGGTGCAACACTCGGTGAAGATTCACTTTCTTCTAGTTTATTTGCTGGTTGCGTTGGTATCGCTCTTGTATTTATCTTTATGATTATTTTCTACAGAGTTTCTGGCGTTGCTGCTGACTGGGCTTTAGTTATTTACTTAGCTGCTGAACTTATTATCATAAATGCTCTTGATATTACACTTACTTTACCAGGTATCGCTGGTATCATTCTTTCTGTTGGTATGGCAGTTGACGCCAACGTTATCATATTTGAAAGAATAAAAGAGGAACTTGCAGCTGGCAGAACTTTACGTCTTGCTGTTCAAAACGGTTTCTCTAGAGCTTTCCCTGCTATCTTCGATAGTAACATTACAACTCTTATCGCTTGTTTTGTGCTTTTCTGGCTTGGAACTGGCCCTATTAAAGGATTTGCTCAAACTCTTGCTTTAGGTATCGTTTTATCTATGTTTACTGCTTTAGTTATTACTAGATTTATACTTAAAGCTCTTGTTGGTGTTGGTGTCAAAAATCCAAAGTTTTTTGGCGGTAAATAGGAGGTTGGAATGATGAATATTATTAAAAATAAAATGATTTATTTTGCTATTTCAATCGTTGTTATTTTAATCGGCGTTGGATTTATGGCATATAATTATTCTGAAGGTAATGGTCTTTTTAACTATGACATTCAGTTCGCTGGTGGTACTTCTATCACAGCTGACCTTAAAAAAGAATTTAACAATGACGACATCGCTACTATTATGAAAGACGCTATTGGCGAAGAAGGTCAAATTCAAAAAGTTGAAAGTACTAGAGTAAACATTAAAACTAGAGATTTAAACAATGAACCTGATAAAGTTTCTGAAATTCAATCTAAATTAAGTGAAAAATATGAAATTCAAAACGATGATATTCAGGTTACAAACATCAGTGCTACAATAAGTGGCGAAATGCAAGAAAAAGCTTTTATGGCTGTTGGTGTTTCTTGTCTTGTTATGCTTATCTATGTTTCTTTAAGATTTAGAGATTTAAAGATTGGTGCAAGCTGTATTATCGCATTACTTCACGATTCATTAGTTGTTTTAGCTTGTTATGCTATATTTAGAATTCCTTTAAACAACTCTTTTATTGCAGCTATCCTTACTGTTCTTGGTTACTCAATCAATGCTTCTATCGTTATCTTTGATAGACTTCGTGAGAACAAAAGAAAAATGTACTCTAAGAGCAGTGAAGAAGTTATGAACAAAAGTATTTTACAGTCTATGACTCGTTCAATCTATACTTCTTTAACTACTTTCTTTACTATCGCTGCACTTTATATCTTCGGTGTTCAAGATATTAAAGAATTTGCTTTACCTATTGTAGTTGGTATCATCTGTGGTACTTACTCTTCTGTATTCCTTGTTGGTTCATTATGGCATATGTTTGATTCATTCAAAAAAGCTAAAAAATAATTGAACTATTACATTAATTAAATTTATACTTTTTATAGAGAGTCTTGAAATTATTAAACTTTGATTTTGAGACTCTTTATTTATGTTTTGTTGGCTATTCGGGTCATTGGAGGGAAATTATATGGCGATTTGGACTTTAAAGAGAAAAACTGTTGATACAAAAAGAATGGCAGAGGAACTTAATATAAGTGAAATTTTTGCTCAAATTCTTGGAAATAGAGGAATTTATTCTAAAAAAGATGCAGAGTTATATATCAAACCTAGAATTGCCCTTATGCACAACGCATTTTTGATGAAAGACCTTGAAAAAGCTGTAAAAACGATTATTGACGCTAAAAATGAAAATAAAAAAATTTTTGTATATGGCGATTATGATGTTGACGGTGTTACAAGTACTGTCATTTTATATAAGGCTTTAAAGCAATTTGGGTGCAGTGTTGAGTATTATATTCCAAACAGAAAATACGAGGGTTATGGACTAAACAAAGATTGCATCACCGTTATGAAAGAAAGAGGTTGCGACATAGTTTTTACTTGCGATAACGGAATTGCTGCTATTGATGAGGCTTTATATATTAAAGAACTTGGTATGAACTTTATAGTTCTTGACCACCACGAACCGACTGTATCGGAAGAAACAGGGGAAGATATTATTCCTGTAGCTGACGCTGTTATTGACTGTAAACAAAAAAAATGTCAATATCCTTTTAAAATGCTTTGTGCTGGTGGTATGGCTTATAAATTTGTGAAAGCTCTTTTTGATTATACCGAAAATACTCTTGAAGATGAGGCAGAACTATTTGTTTTTGCTTCTATCGCAACTGTTTGTGATATTGTTGATTTATGTGATGAAAATAGGATTTTTGTGCGAAATGGTCTTAGGATATTAAATTCGCAAAGAAGAATGAACCTTGGAATAAAAGCACTACTTGAATGTCAGAGCTTGAAAAAGAAAATTACAGAGGAAACCTTGGGTTTTATAATTGGGCCTTGCATAAATGCGTCTGGGCGAATTGAAAGTGCTATTGAGGCTGTTGAGCTATTTCTTGAACAGGATTATGACGAGGCTCTTAAAAAGGCCGAAAGAATTGTACAAATAAATGAAGAAAGAAAAAAAATTACTGTTGAAGCCTATGAAAGGGCAATCGATACTATTGAAAATTCAGATATTAAAAATGACAAAGTAATGGTTTTGTATGATGAAAATGTTGACGAGAGTGTTATGGGTATTGTTGCCGGAAGAATTAAAGAAAAATACTATAGACCCGTTATCGTTATTGCTAAAGGTGAAGAGTTTGACAAAGGCTCTGGTAGGTCTATTGATGGATATAACATTTTTGAAAATTTACTTGCTAATAAAGATTTATTTGTAAAATTTGGTGGTCACGCTATGGCTGCTGGTTTATCTATTGAACACAAAAATATTGATATATTGCGAAAAAACTTAAATGAAAACTGTAAGCTTACAGAAAAAGAACTTACGGAAGTTATAAAAATAGATAGAGCTATCTCTTTTAGTGAAATTAATATAGAATTGGCAGAAGAACTTAACCTGATGCGACCTATCGGTAAGGAAAATTCTGAAGCACTTTTTGCAACAAAAAATGTTCATATTAAGGCATTGCGTTTTGTTGGTGCTAACAAAAATATTATACAGTTTATTTTTGAAGATGAGAATGGTATCAGCATTAAAGGGATAAGTTTTAGAGGCTTCGAAAAGTTTTATGAATATGTTAAAAATAAATTTGATGACGATACGCTACAGCAGATTTTTGCCGAAAATATTAAAAATTCAAATTTAATTTTTGATATTGTTTACACAATCGAAATCAACGAGTATAATGGTAATAAGAATATTCAACTTATTGTGAAAGATTTTAGAGAGGCTTAGTAATTTTTGAGCTATAATTTATAATGGGATTGATTGAAAATGAAATATAATTTAAGTGAATATAAAATTAGAGCTTTTATTTCAGACGGCGAAACTTTTATAAAAGGTAAACAAGATTTTGAAACAGGAAATATTATCGGTATCAAAGTTATTGACTGTGATGAGCAAGTTATTTCGGCAGAGGTTGAGGGAACTAGAGGAAAAAAGTATTCTGTTAAAATTTTCTTTGATGAAAATGGCGAGTTACTTAACACAATTTGTACTTGTTGTCACGAAAAGTGCAGACATACCGTATCTGCTTTATTTGAAGCCGTTAGACTTCAGGAGTCAAACGAGGAAATAGTAGTTGAAATTGAAAAAAAATCCGTTACAAAAAAACTTTTTAATGACTTTAGCAAATTTGGTCTTAAATATAAAAATATTAAAGCTAATAGAAATGTTTCCTTTTATCCTTATTTTGCTGTTACCGATTTAAACCGTATCACTGTTGGTTTCTTTATCGGTGTTACTATTATGCAAAAAATAGATAATATTTTTGAGTTTTATCAAAATATGAAAAATGGCGGAACATATTATATAAACAAAAATGTTGGCTACCAAAAAGAACAAATAAAAAAAGAATATATTAAATATATTGACTTTATTGGTAGACAAATTGAAAACTATAACGATTTTTCTGAAAATGCAGAAGAAATTTTATCTAGGGATTGTTTTGAACTTGGTAAAAATGGAACAGATGAATTTTTCTCAATAAATCAAGATGATATAACTTATTTTGATAATAACACTTTTAAAACTATTCATTTTGAAAATAGCAAGCCAGATTTATCTATTTTATTTGAAAAGAAAGATGTCGGTTATAGGTTATATCATAAGTGGAATAACTTTGTTTTTATTGAGGGGCTTGACTTTGGTTATATTATCGACAATATGAATCTTTATAAAATTGATAAAGAAAAATTTGAAGTGCTTAAAAGCCTTAGTGATACTTTTATTATTTCTGAAAATGATGAAATTATTGTTACCCAAAACGAAGTGGACAGGCTTATTTCAAATGTTATCCCTGTTCTTGAGGAAAATGGCTTTATTAAAAATGTTGATGAAACTTATAAACTTTTTGATATATCTAAACCTCAAGCTGAATTTTATTTTGACTCAAACAAAAAAACAATCTCTGTTGAAATTAAATTTGTTTTTGATAAATATAGCGTTTTTCAAAATATTTTTCAGAGTAAAATTGAAGAAATGCTTTTCGATATTGGTTTTGAATATAAAAATGGTTACTTATATGAAATGAAAGACGATGACGATATATATGACCTTTACAACGGAAATATTGAAAAAGTAAAAAAATTTGGTGAAGTGTTTTTATCTGAAAATTTTGAAAATAAAAAAATTAAAGTCTACAAAAATGCTATGAAAGAAGTTCGTGTTTATGGCGGTTTACTTGAAATTGACTTTGACTTGAATGATTTTGATTTTTCGGAAGCTCAAAAAATTCTTGAGGCATATCGTCTTAAAAAGAAATATTTTAGACTTAAAGACGGCGATTTTATTGACCTTAAAAATAGTACGCTTGAGCCGGCTCTTGAAGTTATCGACAGTTTTGAACTTGATAAAGAAGATATTCTTGAAAATAAAATTTCTGTCCCTGTGTACAATGCTTTTTATTTAAACAATGTCATTTCTAAAGCAAATTATGGAATAAAGACAGATAATGTCTATGATGAACTTATAAACAGATTTAAAAAAATTGATAAAAATGGTTATTCTATACCGTCTGGGCTTAATGGTGAGCTTAGAGATTACCAGAAAAAAGGATTTTTCTGGCTTAAAACTTTAGCTTCCTTTAATTTCGGCGGAATTTTAGCAGATGATATGGGGCTTGGCAAAACTATTCAAGTTATTACACTTATTTTATCTGATTTAGAAGAGTCAAGCGAAAAAAATAAATCAATCGTTATTTGCCCAACATCTCTTATTTATAACTGGAAAAATGAAATAGAAAAATTTGCACCGAATCTTGATTGTAAAGTTATCGCCGGTAACCCTGAATTAAGGCACGAAATGATTGCAAATGATGAGTTCACCGGTGTTTTTATAACTACTTATGATTTACTAAAAAGAGATTTGGATTATTATAGTGATTTTGAATTTAAGTTTATTATCGCTGATGAAGCTCAAAATATAAAAAACCCTTTTACCCAAAATTCAAAGGCAGTTAAAATGTTAAAGGGTGAGGTTAGATTTGCTTTGACAGGTACACCTATTGAAAATTCTTTAGCTGAACTTTGGTCTATATTCGATTTTGTTATGCCAACTTATTTGGGTAGTAAAAAAAGATTTCGTATGGATTTTGAAATTCCTATTATTAAACACGAAAATAGCTCTATTTCCAGTAGGCTTAAAAATAAAACAATGCCTTTTATTTTAAGAAGAATAAAAAAAGACGTTTTGAAAGAGTTACCGGAAAAGAGCGAAACTGTTTTATACTGCGATATGCAAGAAAAACAAAGACGTATATATACTGCTAACTTAATTGAAGCTAAAAATGATATTCAAAAATTTATATCAGACGGTGAGTTTGACAAAAAGAAAATGAAAATATTGGCATATATAACAAGACTTCGCCAATTATGCTGTCACCCTGCTTTATTTATTAACGATTATGACGGTGGAAGTGGAAAGCTTGAGCTTGTTATGGAAACAATTAAAAATGTAATCGAATCCGGTCACAGAGTCTTGCTATTTTCACAGTTTACTTCTATGCTGAATATTATAAAAAATGAACTTATAAAAGAAAGTATTGACTTCTTCTATATAGACGGAAAAACTAATTCTGCTAAACGAATTTCTATGACAGAAAGATTTAATGACGGTGAAAATGACGTTTTCCTTATATCTTTAAAGGCTGGGGGAACAGGTCTTAATCTTACAGGTGCTGACGTTGTTATCCATTTTGACCCTTGGTGGAACCCTGCTGTTATGGACCAGGCATCTGACAGAGCTTATCGTTTTGGGCAAGTTAGAAATGTACAAGTTTTTTATGTCGTTGCTAAAAATACTATAGAAGAAAAAATTATTGAACTGCAAAATAAAAAGAAAGAGCTTGTTAAGTCTATTATTTCTGATGACGGTGAAATTGCAATCGGTAATATGTCGAAGGAAGATATTCTTAGTATTTTTAATGAATAATTAAGGAGGTAAAAATGGATTTTAAAAATGAACTAAATTTATTGGGCGAATTTTTTGTTGAGTGTTTTAACTATGGCTACGATAAAATAAAAAAAGGCAAAAAAACAAAAGTCCTTGAGTATTATTATTCAATGTATAGAAAATGGTACTACTCTGCTTTTTTTGATAAAAATATTTTGACCCCTGCTCACCTTGTTTATAGAATGAACCAGAGGTCAGAGGGTAACGCTAGTTATTTTGTTCCCGTTATGAACATTTTATCTAAAAGTAGAAATATTGGTTTTGATATGAAAGTTGTTGAATACAACGTTGATGACCACCCAATTGTACGTGATTTAAAAGTTTTTGCTGAACATATTGATATTATTAATATAGATGAAAATTCGGTTATTTCAGCAGATAATCTTGATGAAATTTTGAAAGAACTTTCATTAGATGATATTTTTTATCTTGAATATCTCTTATATCTTGGTGTTAGACTTAATATATTTAAAAAAATGCCTTCTATACATTCTGAGGTTTATTGTATTGGAAAGGCTTTTCCAAAGTTTTTTGAAGAAAAATCTTCCAGGGAATGCTTTGATGTTATCGTTAAAGAAGCTATTAAGCTATCTTGTCAAATGATAAATGAGTTTTTCCCTGATGAACAGAGATTTTTTACACCTCAATATATTGAGGAAATTATAAAAAAACCGATATATGTCGAGGAACTTTTTAAAGATGTTTATAATTCTGTTGGAATTGATATAGATGAAATTTGGCAATATGAAGAAGATTTTGAGGCAGAGGGCGAGCTTACTGAGTTTGCAGATGCTGTTTTATCAAGTGCTTACTTCCTTAGAATTTTGGTCGATAAGTGGTTTATAATACCTTTTGGTGATTATTTTAAATTTATTATGCCTATTTATGTTTTCTCTTACGACTTTAAGGAAAAAATGGACGCTATGCTTGATGAATATAAGGTATGTGGGAATTTTGAATTTTCATCAGCTATATACTATCCTTGCTCAAAATATTATATAACACCTGTTGCTGAAAATTACTTTGGCATTAAAAGAGAAAAAGATGAATATGATGAGCTATTTTCTAGGTTTACTATAAATGCTGTACTAAAGGCACTTCTTATCGCCCCTGAAGATAATATGGACTTTGATGAGGAAATAAAATTAGAGTCAGATATTTATGAAATTAAGGTTTCATTTAAGGATAATAGAAAATTTTGGAAAGTTATTGAAACAGATTCTGCTGAAACTTTAGATATGTTACATTATTCAATATGTAGGATTATGGGATTGAATCCTTTTGCAAATTACAGTTTTTTTATGGATTTAGATATGAATCCTTTCTCTGAATATAAAACTAAAAATAATACAAAAGGGAGCAAAGTAACAGAGTTTACTAAGCTTTCGGAATTAAATATTGAACCTAAACAGAAATTTATATATAAAACTTTCTTTAATGAGTTCGATACTTTAGACCTTGAATACGCAGATGAAAAATTTGTTGAAATTGAGTTTTTGAAAATTAAAGAAAGAAAAGATAAAGTTCAATATCCTAGAGTTACTAGAGTTAGTAGTTATGTGAAAAAAATGCAGGAAGATATTCCTTTTTAAAAATAACTAAAAATAAAAGCCTTGATATTTTGAAACAATCATTATGGATTGAATTAAAGATATTAAGGCTTTTATTTTTATGATTTATATTTTTATGATTTATATTTTATATTTTCTTATTTAGAAATTTTCTTATTTAGATGATGGTGTTTGGTTGCTCTGTGCCATCTGACGTTCTTGGGCTTCAATCATTTTTTTAACCATATATCCACCAACATATCCGTTCTGTGCAGATGTTAAATCTCCATTGTAACCTTGTTTTAAAGGTACACCGATTTCATTTGCTACCTCATATTTGAACTGGTCTAATGCTGCTCTTGCTTCTGGAATATTTGCTTTATTTGAACCTGAATTATTACTTGACATATTTATTACCTCCTAGTATATAAACCGATTTTTATTTTTGTTTTTTATTGTGTAACTTTGTGTTACAGTAATTATTATGGCAACATTATTTTTTTTTAATCATAGAAATTTTTTCTTATTTTTATAAAAATTAGAAGGCTATAAATAATATTTGTTATAATTCAAAATAGAGCTTTATATATTTTGAGAGAGCAAAGTTAAAAGTTATATTTTATTACATTGGATAGGCTTATACCAATTCGGCTAGCTTTTCTATCGCAACGTATATACTTGAAATTCTATACCAAGTTGCAAAATCAACAATCCCTGTTTGTGGCATAGAAAAAATTCTTTGAAATTCTCTTACGGCTTCTTCTGTAGCCTCTCCGTAAATTCCATCAACCCTTAATTTAGGAATTGCTGTATACGTGTCTGATATTGTGTTTAACTGTGATTGGATTGTTCTTACGGCATTGTCGGTTGAACCAATCTGTAAGCTCTCTCCTGGAAATGAAACAGGGACACCTTTTACTTGTTCTGCTTGTGTTAAGTATATATCGTCCCCATAATAATATCTTAAAATTTGTGAGGCTGTATAGCCTTGCTCTGCTAAATCTTTACTTCCCCATTGTGACAACCAGTTTGGACAATATACCCTAGAACCATCACAATATTGTGTGAAAAGTGGTTGCCTTATATTTGGTCGTGTTATATATGTGGTAAACATTTCGTCTACAACTGTTGAAATCTCTTCGTAAATGTTTCTTCCATAAGAAAAAGCTTGGTCGTATGCAGTTGCATACGTTAGAAAATGGAACATTTTTTTTAAAAGGATTTCATAAATATTTCTATGTTTCCTGAGTCAAACTCAATTTTATCTATTAAATCTTTTAAGATGTTTCTTAACTCTAACATTTTCTCTGGGGTATCGTATTCGAATGAATTATTTTTTAATTTTTCGGCAGAATTTATTGCAATATTTAATCTATTGTATTTTATATCACAGGAATTTATTTTATCAAGAACATTTATTTTTTGTAACTGTAGTGTTTTTTGTTTTTTATCAATACTTTCGACTTCGGCTGTTATGTATTTTAAAAGAATTTCATTATCTGTTTTCGCTAATTTTAACATAAGAGATTTTATTGTTTCATTGTTATTTTTTATTTGTTTATCTATTTCAACTAACTGCTTTTGTAAGTTGAAATCTAATATAGTTGTCTGATTTTTTGTTGATGAAAAATTTGATATTTGACTATCTTTATCATCTAACATCTTCTTTATCGTATCTATTACCAATTTGTCTAGTTTGTCACCACGTGCATTTTTTGAATTGCATAAGGCTTTTTTTGAGTCCTCTTTTAATTCACATACATAGTAAAATCTGTCACCAGCTATGCTAGAGGGTCGCATATATTTGCCACAGTTTTTACATACTAAAAGTCCAGATAAAAGTCCCTTTTTTCCAAATGGCCTACGTATTGATTTACTTTTTCGTGCCTCTAATATATCTTGAACTTTTATCCAATCTGTTGACGATATAAGTGGTTTATGCTTGCCAACGGAAACAACCCACTCTGAATAGTTTGTGTAGTATGTTGCATTATTATCTAGTTTGGTTCGTCTTAATATATTTATGCCGTACTCACCAGTAAATAATTCTTTTGGTGTTGTTATCTTTACACCCTTATTTACTAAATATTCATAAGCTAATTTATCTGCTGTCATATAAATAGGGTGGGTTAATATTCTTCTAATTGCTACACAACTATAATTGTTTTTATTTCTTGTTAGTATTTTATTTTGAATACAGTAACTCCGTATCTTGCTTATACTTTGCCACTCTAAATATTTTTCAAATATAAATTTTATCTTTTTGCTTTCTTCAATATTGATTTTTAAAATGTTGTAATTTTTAGTTATATTATTTTTATCTATGTATTCAACTTTTTCTTTGTCATATCCTTCGGGTGCTTTTGAACCTAAAAATCTACCTGTGTTTGCTAACCCTGTAAAGTTGTCAATAATTCTTTCGGATATTGTTTCTCTTTCCAATTGTGCAAATACTGCAAGTATATACATCATTGCACGCCCCATTGGTGTCGATGTGTCAAATTGCTCCTTTATTGATACATACGAACAGTTATGAGAGTCTAACATATCTATAAAACTTGAAAAATCGTTAATGCTTCGGCTTATTCTATCAAGTTTATAACTTATTAATACATCAAATCGCCTATGCCTTATTTGGCCCTCTAGTAATGTAAATTGGGGTCTATCGGTATTACCTCCGGAAAATCCCTCGTCTTCAAATATTGTTATATTTGCGTCCGGATATTGCATATTGCAATAAGCCTGACAAGCGTTGATTTGGTTTTGTATACTTTCGCCTTTTTCAGTTAGTTTTGATTTTCTCGCATATATTGCAATATTCATTAAATCACCTTTTTATAAATCTAATTTTTCTTGTAATTCAATTATCCAATCTGGTCTATAACCGTTTGTATAATTGAATTGACCATTTATTATTTCGGCTACCTTTACAAATCCATTTTCATTGTCATAGAAAAATGCTTCATCACAGTAGCCTATTAATTCTAATAATGTTTCAAAACGGTGGTTAAATCTTCTTATAACGTCAGTTGTTGGAATATTATGCCCACCTTTGCGTACTCTGTTTGCAATCCTTGCTAGACTCTCTTCTGAACTACTAAGCCCTAAATAGTACAACGAAACATAATAGCCTTGTTTTCGGGCTTGTTTAACCGTATTTATAACACTATGCCCACCTAAAGTGGTTTCCTGTGTAAATGATATGTTTTTATTTAAACAATCTTTTATTAAATTTACTGCTTTTTTGGCAGATATAAAAAGATTTCCATTGTTTTCTTTTGCTATTAAATCTGGGTCTATTATATGCCCTAAAGGAACTCTTTGACCCTCTAAAACACCTCGGAAACTTGTCTTTCCGGTTCCGTTTACTCCTGCTATTATTGTATATTTGTTCACCGTGGTTCTCCTTTATGATATTAATCCTTTTGACTCAGTAGTGTAATAACACAGGTGAGCTTTTTTTATGTTAATTTTTAAAATATTTTAGTCTTAATTTTACTAATTCTTCTGAAATTCCATAGTTTCTTGCAATGTCTTGTGTAGTGTATTCATAAGTAATAAAATCTTTTATATCTTCATCTGAAATAAGTAGAAGTGTAGCGAAAGTATCAGCGTCTTTTTCATAATATG
>CABVAP010000051.1 GCA_902496345.1 uncultured Eubacteriales bacterium | reverse complement strand
GATAATATTTTACACTATGAGAAGAGATATGTCAACCCTTTTTTACAAAAAATTTAATATTTTTTCAAAATAACTTAACAAACCCGAAACATATCATCTTTTTTATCATTAAATTCCGACATAAAATTTTAAAAATCACCATAAAAACATTGTTTGTCAATAATTATATATAGACTTTAAAACTAAAATATGATAAAATTCAACTAAGTAATGTACATATAATGTTAAGAATATTTTTTATTTTTTCATTATATTATATAAGAGGATAATTTTTTTATTTTTGTACTTAAATAAAAAGGCAAAGGAGTAATCAAAATGACTTATGATTTTCAGATAGTAAGAAAAGGCTACAATCCTGATGAAGTTGACGCATACATTGAAGATTTAGAGAACCAATTAAATGAATATAAAGAAAAATCTTCTACTATAAATAAGGCAATAATAAATGCACAGATAGCCGCCGATAACATTATAAAGGCAGCACACGCAGAAACAGAAAAGATTTTATCACAAGCAAATAAAGAAGCTACCGAATTAACAGAAACAACGATAAATCAAATAAAGTTTTTAAAATTGAATATAGCAAACCAAAAAAATCTCATTGATAATTTCAGAAAAGATTATAAGTTTTTAACCGAAAAATATTTAAATCCATTGGTAACATCAGATACAGACAAAGTATTCGATAAATTAACAGAAATAGAAAAGTTAATTGATAATATAGGTTCTGCAAAGATGTCATCAAATACACAGCGAAAAAACGAATATTTAAACAATGCAAGCAATTCGCAAGTAGATAGCGATGACAATGATAAATCATTATCAACAAAATTAACTCTTGAAGAAACACAGGAACTTCTTTCATAATAAGGTGTTGCATAATGAACAAAATTAATTACGATAAAATACTAAGCGACTTAATTAATAAGTTGCAATTAGATAATAAAACCCCAACATTGTTGTTGCATAGTTGTTGTGCACCTTGTAGTAGTTATGTTCTTGAATACCTTACAAATTATTTTAGTATAACGATATTTTACTATAACCCAAATATTTCTCCAAAGGAAGAATTTGAAAAGCGAGTTATAGAGCAGAAGCGTTTACTGTCCGAATTAAATGTAAAAAATAAAATTTCGTTTATAGAAGGCATATATGATAGCGAGCGTTTTTTTGAGATGTCAAAAGGGCTAGAGAGCTTACAAGAAGGTGGCGAAAGGTGTTTTAAGTGTTATAAATTACGTTTAGAGGAAACAGCCAAGTTAGCGAAAGAAAAATCGTTTGATTATTTCACGACAACATTGTCTGTGAGTCCCTACAAGAATGCCGAAAAATTAAATTCGATAGGTGATAGTTTGTCGAAAAAATATAACATACCTTACCTTTATTCAGATTTCAAAAAAAGGAATGGTTACAAACGTTCTATAGAGCTGTCAAAGGTTTATAATTTATATAGACAAGATTATTGTGGCTGTATTTTTTCAAAAAATGCACGAGATAGATATTTAGATGAACAAAAATCAAAAAACGATTTAGAGGATAAAGAAAACAATAATGGAAAATAGCAATTTAGAGATTATATTTGAAGATAGAAATATAATAGTGGCAAATAAACCACAGGGAGTACCTGTGCAGTCAGATAAGACGAATAGCGAAGATATGCTAACAATGCTTGCAAATCAAACAAATTCCGAAGTATATCTTGTGCATAGATTGGACCGCCCTGTAGGTGGAATAATGGTTTTTGCGAAGAATAAACAATCGTGTGCTTGTCTGTCAGAGCAAGTTCAAAATAAAACGTTCAAGAAAAAATATACAGCCGTTGTCTGTGGCGAACCAAAAGACACCCCAAAGACACTAGTTGACTATATGATAAAGAACGAACGACTAAATTTATCAAAGATAGTAAATAAAAATATGCGAGGGGCAAAAATGGCTGAACTTACTTATTCAGTGATAGAAACTGCAAAATCTCCAGATACCAAAGATGATTTATTGTCACTTGTAGAAATTGATTTAAAAACAGGTAGACATCATCAGATAAGATTACAAATGTCAAATAACGGCTTTCCTCTTTGGGGCGATACAAAATATAATAAGTCTTTTAAGCATAGAGGGGGCTTTACAAAAATAGCGTTATATTCGACATCTATAGAGTTCAAGAACCCAACAACGCACAAAATTGAAAAATATACGATTGCTTTACCGGAAACATATCCATTTAATATCTTTAGCAAAAGACCTTGAGAAAAATCCCAAGGTCTTTTATTATATCATAACCCCAAATTTTATCAAACTCTCTTTTTCAAAAAAAAATTATCACAAATTTTAACCCACAAACATAAAAATTTTAACCCACGGCAAAAATTTATTTTTGTTATATCACATTTAAAACTCCTAATTCCTTTCAGACAACACAAAAAGACCTCAAGAAAAATCCCAAGGTCTTTTTAATATCACTTTATCATTTAAAATTTTATTCGTTAAACTCCCCAAATTTTCTAAATCTCTCATATCTTTCTTGAAGAAGTTCATCAACGTCTTTTTTCTTGAGTTCATCAAGAACTTTCAAGAGTTTAACTTTTATTTCGTCTGCTGTAAATTCGAAATCATTTTGAGCGCCGCCGTCTGCCTCAGAGATAATATCATCAACGATATTAAGTTCAAGCAAATCATCAGCCGTAATTTTCATAATTTCAGCAGCCTCTTTACTTTTAGAAGAATCTTTCCAGAGTATACTGGCAAAACCCTCAGGAGAGAGTATAGAGTACATAGAATTTTGAAGTATCCAAACTTTGTCAGTAACGGCAAGAGCCAAAGCACCACCGCTCCCCCCCTCACCAATAATAATAGAAATAGAGGGAACTTTAAGGTTACTCATTTCAAAGAGATTTCTGGCGATAGCTTCGCCCTGACCTCTTTCTTCTGCACCAACTCCACAGAAAGCACCGGCAGTATTTATAAAGTTAATGATAGGTCTGTTAAACTTTTCAGCCTGTTTCATAAGGCGTAAAGCCTTTCGGTATCCCTCTGGGTGAGGAGAACCGAAGTTTCTTTCAATATTTTCCTCAATGGTGTGACCTTTTTGTATACCAATAACAGTACAAGGCATACCGTCAAGTGTAGCGATGCCACCAACGATAGCTTTGTCATCACGAAAAGCCCTATCACCGTGTAATTCGATAAAATCATCAAAGATATAATTAATATATTCAAGAGCAGAAGGTCTTGAAGTTTTTCTAGCTATTTTAACAATGTCAAAAGCGTCCATTAACTTTCACACCCCTTCCCACAATGAATATCAATAATTTTAGATATAACATCTTTCAAATCTTCCCTGTCAACGATTTTATCGACAAAACCGTGTTCAAGTAAAAATTCAGCTGTTTGGAACTCATCAGGGAGCTTTTGTTTAATAGTCTGTTCGATAACACGTCTACCGGCGAAACCGATAAGAGCCTTTGGCTCAGATAGTATAATGTCACCAAGCATAGCGAAACTAGCCGTAACACCACCTGTAGTAGGGTCTGTCAATACAGTAACGTATAAAAGACCTTTTTCAGAGTGTCTTGAGGCAGCAGCACTAACTTTAGCCATTTGCATAAGAGAAACAATTCCCTCTTGCATTCTAGCACCACCGGAAGCAGTAAAGATAACAATAGGTAAACTGTTTTCGGTTGCGTATTCAAAAGCCCTAGTAATTTTTTCACCAACAACAGAACCCATACTACCCATAATGAAACCGGAATCCATAACGCATAGAACAGCGTCATTACCGCCTATTTTGCATTTACCGGTAATAACAGCGTCTTTAATACCTGTTTTCTCCTGCATTTTCTGAATTTTTTCTTCATAGTTAGGATAATTAAGAGGATTTTTAGCAGTCATAGCAGAGTTAAATTCAACAAAAGTTTCTTCATCGGCAATAAAATCAACTCGACATCTGGCTTTAAGGCGAAAATATCCACCACACTCAGGGCAAACTCTAAACTTTCCAATTTCTTTTTTGTATATAGTTCCACCACAACTTGGACATTTAACCCACATACCGTCAGGTATAGAAGGTTGATTAGTGTTAGCAAAAGCATTTTTATTTTCAGAACTTGTGCTTTGAACGTTAATAGCAGCATATTGTTTCTTTTTAAATAAATTCACCGACTCACCACCCTATCCAAATTTATTTGTTTTCTTCAAGTAATTTAGTAATAAAAGATGTATTAAAATCACCTTTTCGGTACATTTCATTGTCAAGTAATTCAAGTTGAAAATCAATATTTGTTTTTATACCCTCAATAACAAATTCGCCTAAAGCTCTTTTCATTTTAGCAATAGCCTCATCTCTAGTTTTGCCTTTAGTTATAACTTTAGCAATCATAGAGTCATAGTAAGGGGGTATAGTATACCCCGCATAAACAGCACTGTCAATTCTAAGACCGTTTCCACCACCTGGCATAAGTAAGTAACTTATTTTACCTGGAGAAGGTGCGAAATTATTTTCAGGGTCTTCAGCGTTGATTCTACATTCAATGGCGTGACCAGAGATATTAACGTCTTTTTGTTCAAAAGAAAGTATTTCACCGGACGCAATTTTAAGCTGTTCTTTGATAAGGTCAATATCAGTGACCATTTCAGTAACAGGGTGTTCAACTTGAATACGTGTGTTCATTTCCATAAAATAATATTGACCGTCTTGCGAATAAAGGAATTCGATAGTACCGGCATTTTTGTAGTTAGCAGCTTTAGCAGCTTTAACAGCAGCCTCACCGAGACCTTTTCTAGTTTCCTCATCGATAGCAATAGAAGGTGACTCTTCAAGTACCTTTTGATTTCTTCTTTGCATTGAGCAATCTCTTTCACCAAGATGAACAACATTTCCATATTCATCAGCAAGAATTTGAACTTCGATATGTCTAGCGTTTTCGATAAGTTTTTCCATATAAACGCTGTCATCGCCGAAATTAACTCTAGCCTCATTTTTAGCAGTATTAAAACTTTCCTCAAGTTCTTCCGGCTCACGAACTATTCTGATACCTTTACCGCCACCACCAGAAGACGCTTTAATCATAACAGGATAACCAAATTTTTCAGCAAACTCTTTAGCCTTTTCAAAAGATTCAATAACTCCGTCACTACCGGGAGTTACAGGAACACCAGCCTCAATCATAAGTTTTCTAGCGTTAGATTTGTTACCCATAAGGTCAATAGTTTTAGCGTCAGGACCGATAAATTTTATGTTACATTCTTCGCACATAGAAGCGAATACGCTGTTTTCAGATAAGAAACCAAAACCAGGGTGAATAGCTTGTGCGTTAGTAAGACAAGCAGCACTTATTATGTTAGCCATATTAAGATAACTACCGGAGCTTTTAGCAGGTCCAATACAAATAGCCTCATCAGCAAGTTGTGTATGGAGAGCATCTCTGTCAGCTTCAGAGAAAACGGCAACAGTAGCTATACCAAGTTCACGACAAGCACGGATAATTCTAACAGCGATTTCACCTCTGTTGGCGATTAATATTTTATTAAACATAGGCAAGTCACCTCAATCAATTTTTAAATAATCCGAAAATATATTTTCAAAAAATCAATAATTTTTTCATAAGGCTGATTATTTTTATGTCAGCCCAAATAAGGTAGTCAATTATTGAATCATAAAAGTAAGTTCGCCCTCAGCAACTTTTTTATCACCAACATAAGCGATACCCATACCGATACCGGCAGAGCTACGGATTTTAGTTATTTCAACTTCAATGCGTAAAGTATCGCCAGGTGTAACCATACCTCTAAATTTAGCTTTGTTAATAGCACCAAAGTAAGCGATTTTTCCCTTAAATTGTTCAAGAGAAAGTAAAATAACTGCGCCGGCCTGAGCCATAGCCTCAACGATTAAAACGCCCGGCATAACAGGTTGAGAAGGGAAATGTCCTTGGAAGAAAGGTTCATTCATAGTAACGTTTTTAATAGCAGTAATTTTTTTACCAGGTTCCATATCGAGAACTCTGTCAATAAGTAAAAAAGGGTGTCTATGTGGGATTATAGACATAATTTCTTTAATATCCATCATAATAGTATATTTCCTTTCATAAGCCGTCTAGTTGGCTTAAATTCATAAAATTTTAAAATAAAAATAATTTAATAACCGATAACGTTCAAAAGCCTTGTTTGTCGGTTAAATAATAAAAAGCGTAAAACACCTAACTATCATTATAATTCAAATTAGAATTAAAATCAAGTTTTATTAGTGGTTATATGCGTTTTTGTTGCTTTTTTTATTAATCAGCTAAATATAAAATCCGAATACTGTCGGAAAATATATTTAACTGATTAATTTTGAAAGGCTGTCGAGAGATTCGACAGCCAATATCCACCACCTAAAAGGTGGTGGTCAATCAGTTAATTAAACTATTCTAAATAAAGGCTGGTCATATTCAACCATATCTTCGTTTGAAACAAGGATTTCAGCAACTTCGCCAGTGTAAGGACTTTTAATTTCGTTCATAATTTTCATAGCCTCAATTATACAAAGGAGGTCACCTTCTTTAACTTTGTCGCCAACTTTAACGATAGCAGGTTTGTCAGGGTTACTGCTTTGATAAAAAGTACCAACGATAGGAGCTTTAACAAGATTACCCTCTTTAACTTCAACTTTTTCTTGAGGCATAAGGGTAATAGGTTCAGAAATTTCAGTAGGGATAATAGCCTGTTGAGTTTGCTGGGCTTGTACAGGGCTAGGTGCAACGGATTGGCTAGCTGTAGCGTTAGAGCCAGCTGTGTTGCCAGCGTTTTTGCTCATTCTTACGTAAAAATCACCTTGTTTATATTCAAAATCAGCTAAAGCAGAATTGTTGATAATTCCAATAAGCTCTTTTACGTTATTGTAATCCATTATTTACCCTCCCACTTTTTAATACAAAGAACTGCGTTGTGTCCACCAAAACCTAAAGTATTAGATAAAGCACATTTCATTTCTTTTTCGATACCTTTGTCAGGAACATAGTTAAGGTCAAGACCCTCATCAGGAACTTTGTAACCAACAGTAGGGGGAACAAAGTTATTGATAAGAGCTTCGATAGAGGCAATAGCTTCGATAGCACCTGTTGCACCAAGGAGGTGACCTGTCATAGATTTAGTAGAAGTTACAGGAATATCGTAAGCTTGTTCACCGAATAAATCTTTAATAGCTCTAGTTTCGGCTTTATCGTTAGCACTTGTGCTAGTACCGTGAGCATTGATGTAAGTGATGTCTTTTTTATCAATGCCACCCTCTTCCATAGCAGCTTGCATAGCAAGTCTAGCGCCTTCGCCGTCAACTAAAGGAGCAGTGATGTGATTAGCGTCACAAGTAGAGCCATAACCAACGATTTCAGCATAGATAGGAGCATTTCTCTTTAAAGCGTGTTCAAGTTCTTCAAGAACAAGTACACCGGCACCCTCGCCCATAACGAAACCGTGTCTTTCAGCATCAAAAGGGATAGACGCTCTTTTAGGGTCTTCGCTTGTAGAAAGAGCTTTAAGAGATGAGAAACCAGCAATACCAATTTTAGTAACAGAAGCCTCTGCACCACCAGCTAAAATAACATCAGAATAGCCGTGTTTAATATTTCTAAAAGCCTCACCGATACAGTTTGTACTTGTTGCACAAGCAGTAACAGTAGCAGTACAAGTACCTCTAGCACCAAATTTAATAGCGATATTTCCGGCAGCCATATTTATAATAGCCATAGGGATAAATAAAGGAGCAACTTTAGAAGGTCCTTTTTCGTTCATTTTGATAACCTGTTCTTCGATAGTACCAAGACCACCGATACCAGAGCCAACCATAACACCGAATCTTGATTTGTCAAGTTGTTCAAGGTCAAGTTTACTCATTTCAACAGCCTCTGTTGCAGCAGCAACGGCATATTGGCTATATTTGTCCATTCTTTTAGCTTCTTTTTTATCAATAGTAAGAGTTGGGTCAAAGTTTTTAACTTCACCGGCAACTTTAACTTTCATACCTTCATTGTCAAAGTTAGAAATAAAGTCGATACCACATTTACCCTCTTTAATGCTGTTCCAAAATTCTTCAATGCTATTTCCAATAGGAGAAATAGCACCCATACCAGTAACAACAACTCGTTTTTCCATATATAATAAACCTCCAATGATTAAAATTATCATCTAAAAACTTTGGGCATTGAAAAATCCAACTAAGTAATCCGTTTAGAATCTTGTAATTAAGTATTGCCCAAAGTTTCAAATATTTTTACATAACCATACCGCCGTCAATGTTTACAACTTGACCTGTGATGTATTTGTTTTCAGCGAGGAAAACGGCAAGATTTGCAACTTCTTCAGGTTGACCAAATCTTTTAAGTGGAATACCTGCTAAAGTAGCCTCTTTAACTTTGTCAGAGAGAACGTCTGTCATAGCAGTCTGTATAAATCCAGGAGCGATAGCATTACAAGTAATACCTCTTGACGCAAGTTCTCTTGCAGTAGTTTTTGTAAGACCGATAATACCAGCTTTACTAGCAGCATAGTTTGCTTGACCGATATTTCCGGTAACACCAACTACACTAGACATATTTACGATAGAACCACTTTTTTGTTTAAGCATAATTTTAGTTGCGTGTTTAGTAGTGTTGAAAACGCTTTTAAGGTTTACATCAATAACAGATGTAAAGTCATCTTCGCTCATTCTCATAAGTAAAGTATCTTTTGTAATACCCGCGTTGTTTACTAAAACATCAACAGAGCCAAATTCTTCAAAAGCCTTTGTAATAAGTGCTTCAGCCTGTGAAAAGTCACTTACATCAGCTTGAAAAGCGAGGCATTTAACACCTTTGTCAGTAATTTCTTTAACAACATCATCAGGGGCAGAACTTCTGTAGTTAAGCACAATGTTAGCACCCTCATCAGCAAATTTCAAAGCGATAGCTTTGCCAATGCCTTTAGCTCCACCAGTAACAATAACAGTTTTATCTTTTAACATTATAAACCAAGTCCTTTGCAAGTTTTTTCTAAAGATTTCAAATCTTCGACATTGTATATAGCAACTTCTTTGCTAACCTTTTTAACAAAAGAAGATAATGTTTTACCAGGGCCAAGTTCAACGAAAGTATCAACCCCAAGTTCAATAAATTTACGAACAGTTTGTTCCCATTTAACAGGGTTCATAACTTGTTTTGTAAGAGTATCAATAATGTTTTCTTTTGCGACAAAATCACCGGTAAGATTAGTTATAACAGGGAAATTCATATCGTTAATAGTGATATTTTGAAGTTCAACGTTAAGTTTGTCAGATGCTGGCTTTAATAAAGAAGTGTGGAAAGGACCACTTACGTTAAGACGAACAGCCCTTTTAGCACCTTTTTCGATAACAAGCTCTTCAGCTTTAGCAACAGCATCAGTTTCACCGGCGATAACGATTTGACCGGGAGCGTTGTAGTTAGCAATCATAACTTTACCAACAGAAGAAGCCTCGTCACAAGCCTCTTGAATTTTTTCAGCGTCAAGATTTAAGACAGCACTCATAGCACCGACACCGGCAGGAACAGCCTCTGTCATAAATCTACCTCTTTTTCTAACAAGGGCAACAGTTTCTTCAAAGTCTAAAGCACCGCTTGCAACAAGGGCAGAATATTCACCAAGGCTAAGACCGGCAGCGTAATCACCTTTAAGACCTTTTTCTTTCATAAGTTCAAAGATAGCTGTGCTGAGTGTAAGGATAGCAGGCTGAGTAAATTCAGTTTTGTTAAGGTCTTCGTTTTCTTCAAAGCAGAGTTCAGAGATTTTAAAACCAAGAGCATTGTCAGCCTTGTCAAAAACGTTTTTGCAAATTTCAAAGTTTTCGCAAAGTTCTTTGCCCATTCCGGCATATTGAGCGCCCTGACCACCAAATAATAAAGCAACTTTCATAATTATATCCACCTATCTAAAAATTTTATTCTGTTAATAGATTATTAGTTGTTCTGACATTTTTCAGCCATAATTTTATCAAATCCGGTAACGAGTTCGTCAATAATTTCTTGACAAGTTTGTTCTTTGTTTACCATACCGGCGATTTGACCAGACATAACAGAACCAAAATCAACATCACCTTTAACAACAGCTCTTTGTAAAGCACCTTTACCAAGTTCATCAAATTTAGCTAAAGCAGCTTCTTCGTCAGCTAAATCTTTTTCAATTTTTTCAAGTTCTCTGGCAAGTTTGTTTCTGATAACACGAACAGGGTGACCTGTGAATTGACCAGTAACAGTTGTATCAATATCTTTAGCTTTTAAGATAACATTTTTGTAGTTTTCGTGAACAGTACATTCTTTAGCGACAAGGAATCTAGTACCAATCTGAACAGCTTTAGCACCGAGCATAAAAGCAGCTGCGATACCTCTAGAGTCAGCGATACCACCAGCACCGATAACAGGAATATTTACAGCGTCAACAACTTGAGGAAGAAGAGCCATAGTAGTAAGTTTACCAACGTGACCACCAGACTCCATACCCTCAGCGATAATAGCGTCAGCACCTGATTTTTCCATACGTTTAGCAAGAGCAACGCTAGGAACAACAGGGATAAGTTTGATGTTATGTTCTTTAAATTTATCAAGGTATTTACCAGGGTTACCAGCACCAGTTGTAACAACTTTAACTCCTTCTTCGCAAACGAGGTCAACGATTTCGTCAACATAAGGAGATAATAACATAATGTTTACGCCAAAAGGTTTGTCAGTAAGTTCTTTAATTTTTCTAATTTCTTCTCTAACGACATCAGCAGGGGCATTACCAGCAGCGATAATACCAAGACCACCAGCGTTTGAAACTGCACTAGCAAGACTAGCGTCAGCAATCCAAGCCATAGCTCCTTGAAAAATAGGGTATTTAATCCCTAACATAGTACATATATCTGTTTTCATTTTATCACCTATATCCATTCAATTTATTTTTATTCATATAGTTTGTATAGTTAAAAAATTCTGTTTTATTTAGTCTGTTCTTCAACAAATCTTACAGCGTCAGCAACAGTAGAAATTTCTTCGGCGTCCTCAATTTTAACGTCAAATTCATCTTCGATGTCATTTATAATTTGGAATAAATCAAGAGAATCAGCGTCAAGGTCATCTTTGAAAGAAGTTTCTAAAGTAATTTCATCAACATCTTTACCAAGCTGGTCAGCAATAATTTCCTTAATTTTTTCAAATATCATAAAAAAATCCTCCTAAAATTCGATTATGGAAGACCCCCAAGTGAGTCCGCCACCAAAACCAGTAATAATAATTTTGTCTTTTTCTTTTATAAGTCCATCATCAAACATTTCGCTAAGTGCAATAGGGATACTACCACCAGATGTATTTCCATATTTGTCCATATTCATAAAGAACTTATCCATAGGAAGTTTAAGCTTTCTAGCGATAATTTCAACAATACGGCTGTTAGCTTGATGAGGAACGATATATTTTATGTCATCAATAGATAAGTTAGCCTTTTCAAGAACTATTTTAATGCTTTCAGGAACTTTTCTGGTAGCAAAGTTAAAAATATCTCTACCGTTCATTTTAAGCATAGCAAGACCCTTGTCATCATTTTCACAGAAAGCACTGTTTACAGGCTTGTACCCACCGGTTAATGACTCATAATCATCACCGTCACTGTGAAGGTCTTCGGCTAATATACCACCCGTTTCTCCTTGTTTAATAACACAAGCACCTGCCCCATCTCCAAAGAGAACACAAGTTCCTCTGTCAGACCAGTCGGTAATTTTAGAGAGAGTTTCTCCACCAACAACTAAAGCGTTTTTAAAAGCACCGGTTTTTATAAATTTGTCAGCAGTAGAGAGGGCAAAAACAAAACCAGAGCAAGCAGCGTTTACGTCAAAAGCGAAAGCATTTTTTGCACCGATAAGCTTTTGAACAACACAGGCAGTAGAAGGTGTTGCAAAATCAGGTGTTATAGTTGCGACAATAATAAGTTCAATGTCTTCAGGAGAAAGTCCAGCCTTTAAAATTGCATTTTTAGAGGCAGTAGCACATAATTCAGAAGTGTTTTCTGAAATTGAAATACGTCTTTCTTTTATACCGGTGCGAGAGAATATCCATTCGTCAGAAGTTTCAACGATTTTGCTTAAATCATCGTTAGAAACGATATTATCAGGTACGCACTTGGCAAAAGAAACTATTTTAGAACTAAACATAAACTTCTCCTCTTTTAAGATTATTGTATTTTTCAATCAAATATTTGCTTAAATTTGAAAGTGCCAAATTAAGAACATTGACTTCTTGTTCGCTAAGCCCGATAGTAATTTCTTTAATCATATCAGAATGAACCTTGTCGTGAAATCTGTAGAAAACCCTGCCCTTTTTGGTAAGGGAGATATTAACGATACGTCTGTCTTTAAGACCTCTTTCACGTTTAACATATCCTTTTTTAACAAGGTTGTTAATAGCAACGGTAAGGGTACCGACAGTAATACCGAGTTTTTTAGAAACATCTGTCATATTTTTAGGTTCATACATACCGATAGCTTCAATTGTGTGAGCCTCAGCGACAGAAATATCTTTAAAAATCCCACCCTTGAGCATTTTTTCTTCAATGTTCAAAATGTCATTAAAGACACCAGCAAGTAGTTCATTAACAGCAGATAAACTTTCTTTCATAACTATCCTCCGTTAATTGTATAAATAATATTTCATTTCAAAACCCAAAAAGTTTTGGAAATCAAATCTTTTGATAATCAAAGTAAATATATAAAGCTCATCAAAAGATTAGTCAATACTCCTTATTTTATAATATATTTAAAGTTTTGTAAATAGAAATTTTATAAATAATTTATTGTAATGTTTGGTCGTAAAATATGCACAAACCCAATATTTGTTAAACATTACACAAAAACGGGATATTAAAACAGTTCGTTTTTTATGAAAATTTATCAAAGTATTATTAAATTATTGTTACAACTATTGTAATTATAAAAAAAACATAGTATACTGTAGGTAAGTAAGTTATGGGCAATAATTTCTATATTTAAATTTATTTTAGAGGTTAATGCAAAAGCTATCATTCAGAATAGCGATATGCGTTAATATTAGGAAATCATTAAGCTATTTAGAGCTAATTAATTCTATGCAAAGGGAGTGATAGCTATGGAAAATTTAACAGAAACATCAATTAAGTTATCATCTGATGACTACGGTTTTGATTTGACAGAAAAAATAGGTAATGCTTTGATTGATGAAAACTTTTATTTAAAAATTGCTGACGAATCAGTGTATCGTTTTTTTGGTGAATTTGCTATTTTTCCAATCACAAAAAACATTCACCCTGACTTTAAAGAAAAATTTATAGAAAAGGTAAAAACCCTTGCAGTTGGTGGCAAAGATTTTATCATCTTAAAGCTAAGACATACAGAGAGTATACCTCGTTCAACAAATCTTGATGAAAATTATGTAATTACTGAAGACCAGTATATCTACTCAGTAATTTTTATGGAAAAAAGCTTTGCAAAAGCAAATGATTATAATTTTGTAAATTTGGAAATATACGATATTCTTTATCTTAGAGAAGCTACAAAAGCGTTTAGCGATACAGATAATAAATATTCTCATATATTAGAGTTATCTGATGATTTGTATTTCGAATATAAATCGTCTACAAAGGTTCTTTCAATATTCAAAATTAAATCTGAATCAGAAGATAGTATTTTTGCAGGCTCTGTAGATGAGCTTTATAATCATTTAAGACCATTAAATGAAAGCTCAGACACTATGTTAAACTCCCTTGAAGAACTAGCTGCCGATATAAAAAACTTTTCAAGTAACTTTTTCCATATAATAAAAACAAATTTGGTTAATAAAACAAAAGATGTTGAAAAAGTTAGTGTAAAAGGTGTAAGCTTTGCACAGGGTCAAGATGAGAAGGTCTGTCTGGGAATAATAAAAAACTCCCATACAATAACATCATCTGACCTTGATTTTCTTGAGAATAGAGCCAATATAGACTCTTTAACAGGTCTTTTAAATAAAAAAGCGATGAATAATTCAATCTACTCAATTATGAAAAAAGGAACGGTAGAATCCCTTTCTGTCATAATGATGGATATAGATTATTTTAAAGATATAAATGACACTTATGGGCATATGTTTGGCGATGAAGTTCTTGTGTCCGTTTCAAATATACTTAAAGAAGTTGTTGGTAAGAGAGGTATCATCGGTAGAGTTGGTGGCGATGAATTTTTAATAGCAATTGAAAATGTAACAGAACTAAATGAACTTCGTTCAATTTTAAAATCAATACGTTCAAAAATAGAATGGGTTTGCTTAGGTCAGGTAAAAATTTCAACATCTTTGGGTTCAGCAACTTATCCAAAAGATACAACAGATTTTGAAACTCTTTTAAAACTTGCCGATAAATGTCTTTATATAGCGAAGGAAAAAGGTAGAAACCGTTTCATAATTTACGAACCAGATAAACACGGAACACTTTCAGAGATAAGCCCAAATTCAAAAGCAATAACAATGATGCCAAAGGTTAGCTTAGAACAAAAGAGTGACCACATTTGTCATATGATTGATATGTTACAGAATGGGGAGTTTTCTTTTGATGTCATAAAAGATGTAGCAGCTTCATTAAAAGATTATTATTCATTTGATAAATGTCTTATTTTCTTTGGTGATAACTTAGAACCAATTTACAAATCAAAAAATATCACCATTGATGATTTAAAGCTTGCCGATTTGCTAGACGGCTATAAACATATATTTGATAATCGTAATATGCTAGTTGTTGGCAATTATATAAGTGTAGAAACAAAAAACACAGACTTGTATAAGTTTATGCACAAGACAAAAAATATGTCTTCGATTCAATATTTAATTAAAGATGACGCTGATTATGTGAAAGGTCTTATAAGCATTTCAACTTACAAACGTGCTAATAAATGGTCAGAAATAGATATAAATTACTTATCAATTATATTCACATTGATTTCAAAAGCATTGTTGAATAAATATAGTGAATGATTTATTTTCATTTAAATATTTAAATGAAAGAGTGTGACATTTGAACCGACCCCCAAAAGTTAGACCAAAAATCTAACGATTGGGAGGTCGGTTTTT
>CABVAP010000050.1 GCA_902496345.1 uncultured Eubacteriales bacterium | reverse complement strand
AAGCCCTTGAAACAGCTGTTTTCCTCAGCGAAAATGCGATTTCCGCTTGCGGATTAAAGTCTTGCGACCCTTATTAAAATCGACAATTACGATAAAAATTAATTTTATCTATAGTCTGGTTTTATTCCTTTTAGAATTGGATTTGTTGGGTGGATTTACTTTTATCAAACAGAGGTGTTTTATTTTATGAAATCAGTTTTTAGAAAACTATTCTTGATATATATGGTAACTTTGCTTGTTAGTTTATTGCTTATTAATATGGGTCTTACAAAGGCTTTCGCTTTATATTTTGAAAGTCAAAAAATAGATATTTTAACCGAACAAGGCAAAAAGATTGTTGGTATATTTGAACAGTATTATTACTGGGGTGGTTTTTTTGATAAAAAGATTGATAACGAAATTGAAATGCTTGACGAATACCTTGACGCAAGTTTTATTTATGTCGATTCAAATTATAAAATAAGAATTATATCAAATGATATTGACTCTAAATGGCTTGAGTCTGATATTTCCGGTACTGCTTCTGATGAAGTTAAACAAGCTGTCGGAGGTAGCATTGTTAATACAGAGGGTACTTTTAGCGGTATTTTCCAAACGCCTGTTTTGACAGTTGGTTACCCTGTAAAAGTTAAAGGCGAAAACATTGGTGCTATATTTATGAATTCACCTTTAATCGAACTTGAGCAGGTTGGAAACAGCGTTTATAAAATAATCATCGGTATAACTATAATCGTTGGTCTTATCGGTTTTGCTATGATTTATTTGCTATCAAAGAAAATTGCAAGACCTCTTAAAGAGATGAATGACGCAGCTAAAATTATCGCCAACGGTGATTTTGAAAAACGTATACGTGTCAAAGGCTCTGATGAAGTTGCACAGCTTGCAAAAAGTCTTAATGAAATGGCAGAAAGCCTTAATGAACAAGAGAAAAAGCGTAGAGAATTTATATCAAACATATCACACGATTTACGTTCTCCTCTCACGTCTATGAAAGGTTTTGTTCAGGCAATTATTGACGGTACTATACCACCTGAAAAACAAGAACATTATCTTAAAATTGTTTTAGATGAATCAGAAAGGCTTGCAACTCTTGCAGACAATATAGTCAACATAAATAGCATTGATGTTAATATATGCAAACTTAATTTGTCTGAATTTGATGTTAATGAACTTATAAAGAAAACTATCTATAACTTTGAAGAAAGACTTATTAACAAAAAAATTAATCTTAAAGTTATTTTTCAAGAGAAATCTTTCTTTGTTAATGCTGATTATGAAAAAATTCAAAGGGTCATTTATAATCTTGTTGATAATGCCGTTAAGTTTACTTATGTTGGCGGAGAAATTTTTGTTGAAACAGAAAAGGTTGACAAAAAAGTATTTGTACACGTTAGAGATAACGGTCGTGGACTTTCTGAAGAAGATAGAAAAAGAGTCTTTGATAGATTTTTTAAAGCTGATGTTTCTCGAGGTGAAGATAAAAAGGGCAGTGGCATTGGTCTTTCTATCGTAAAGGAATTTATAGTTGCTCACGGTGAGGTTATAAAACTTAATACTAAATTAGATAAAGGGTGTGAATTTGTCTTTTCCCTCCCTTATGTTAAAAATAAAAATAAATAATGAGATTTTTGTTTTAACTTGACAAATAATTTAGATGTGATATAATTTTATTAATTTATCACTCTACTGTGGTAAAGTGATTTTAGAAATATAATACATATAGGTTTTATCATTGCGATAATTACTATTTAATAATGATTTATGAGGTGAAAAAATGGACGCAAAATTACATACTCCTGAGGGGGTTAAAGACTATTTACCAGCAGAGGCAGTATTCAAAACAGAAATTGAAAGAAGTATTGAATCTGTTTTCTCTAAATATGGTTTTTTACCTGTTAGTAGTCCTACTTTTGAATATATGGAAGTTTTTGACGGTAACGGCGGTGTAAGCCCTAATCAAATGTACAAATTTATTGACAGAGATGGGGCATTACTTACACTTAGGGCAGATATGACTCCTCCTATTGCTCGTATTGCCGCTACTGCTTATGAGGAAAAAGATATTCCTTTGAGATTTTATTATTTTGAAAGAGTTTTTAGATACAATGAACATTATCAAGGTAAATTGCGTGAATCAAATCAAGCCGGTATCGAACTTATTGGTGTAAATTCTCCAGATGCTGATGCTGAAGCGATTGCCGTTGCTGTAAATAGCCTTAAAGTTTGTGGTCTTAAAAGTTTTAAATTGTGTATCGGACAAGTTCAATTCTTTAATGCTGTTTTAGAAGAGGGCAAGTTCGACCAAAAAACTTGCGAAAAAATTAGAAATTACATAATTGACAAAGAATATACCGCTGCTTTGAAAATTGCTAAAGAGGTAAATGCTCCTGAAAATATTATTATTTTCTTTAAGGAATTACCTATGCTTATTGGTGGACAGGAAATTATCGAAAAAGCTAAAAGTCTTGTCAATTCTGAAAAAGCATTAAATGCTTTGAATGACCTTGAAAATATTTATCAGATATTGTCTGAATATAAATCTCAACAGTATATTTCTTTTGACCTTAGTATAATTGGACTTTCATATTATACAGGTATAATATTTAGAGGATACGCAGAGGGAACAGGCTTCTCTATCATCAATGGTGGTAGATATGATAAACTTGTTGAAAATTATGGTGCTGATTACCCTGCTGTTGGTTTTGCTATTAAAATAAATAATTTACTTGCAGCTTTGGAAAGCCAAAATGTTAAGGTAAAAAGTAAAAAACCGGATACTTTACTTATGTATACAAAAGAGGGTAGGGCAACTGCTATAAGTTCTTCTGCTGAACTTAGAAATCAAGGTGTAAAAATTGAAAATAGTCTTTTAGGCGATGACATCGAAAAAAATAAACAATATGCTAAGCAAAAAGGAATGGGTGGAATTTTGTATTTTATCAATTCTGAAGATGTTAAAATTATCAATATTGAACAAGACACAGTTTCCGATATTAAAATATCTGAACTTTTGAAAGGAGATGCAAAATAATATGGAATATTTAACATTTGCTCTTGCAAAAGGCAGACTTGCTGACAAAACTATGGAACTTCTTGAACAAATCGGAATTACTTGCGATGAAATGAAAGAAAAATCAAGAAAACTCATTTTTACTAATGAAGATTTAAAAGTTAAATTCTTCCTTGCTAAAGCTACAGATGTTCCTACTTATGTTGAATATGGTGCTGCTGATATTGGTATTATCGGAAAGGATACTTTACTTCAAGAAAAAAGAAATTTATGCGAGGTTTTAGACCTTGAATTTGGTAAATGTCGTTTTGCAGTTGCCGGAAAAGAAGAAGTTAGAGAAAAACTTGAAAAATCAAATGATTTAAGAGTTGCTACCAAATATCCTAACATTGCAAAAGAGTATTTTTATCAGAAAAAACATCAGACTGTTGAAATTGTAAAACTTAATGGTTCTGTTGAACTTGGTCCTATCGTTGGTCTTGCCGATGTTATCGTTGATATTGTTGAAACAGGTTCTACACTTAAAGAAAACGGACTTAAAGTTCTTGAAGAAATTTGTCCTATCTCTGCAAGAATGGTTGTAAACCCTGTTAGTATGAAATTACAAAACGAAAGAATATCCGAAATTATAAGAGGTCTTGCAAAAATTACTGAAGAAAATTTAAAATCAAAATCTTGATTTTTTAGCAATAGTTTATTTGGATTTAAATAAATTGATAAATTATGGAGGAAATAAAATGGATATAGTTAAATATGCTCAAAAGGAGAGTAACGAACTTATTGAAAGAATTTTAAGTCGCTCTAAATTTGAATATGGTGACGCTCCTGCTAAAGTTGAAAAAATTGTAAATGATATTAAAGATAATGGTGATGAGGCGCTTTTTAGATATACAAAAGACTTTGATAAAGTTGAACTTACTAAAGATACTATCCAAGTTAGTCAGGCTGAAATAGACGAGGCTTATTCTAAAGTTGATAAGGAACTTATTGAAGTAATTCGACACTCCGCTGAAAGAATTAAATCTTTCCACGAAAAACAAAAAAGAATAAGTTGGCTTGAACCGGAAAAAACAGGCGAGCTTATGGGACAACTTATTTTGCCTTTGGCTTCTGCCGGTGTTTACGTTCCAGGCGGAAAAGCTGCTTACCCTTCTTCTGTTTTGATGAACGTTGTTCCTGCTAAAGTTGCCGGTGTTGAACAAATAGTTATGGTTACACCTCCAGGTAAAGATGGAAAGGTTAGTCCTACAACTGTTGTAGCCGCAATTGAAGCCGGTGTTACACATATCTATAAAGTTGGTGGAGCTCAGGCCGTTGCTGCTCTTGCATTTGGTACAGAAAGTGTTCCGAAAGTAAACAAAATCGTTGGACCGGGAAATATCTTTGTTGCTCTTGCTAAAAGATGTGTGTTCGGTTATGTTGGTCTTGACTCTGTTGCCGGTCCTAGCGAAATACTTGTAATTGCTGATGACTCTGCTAACCCTGCTTATGTTGCCGCTGATTTACTCTCTCAAGCTGAACACGATGAACTTGCTTCTGCTGTCCTTATTACAACAAGTGATGAACTTGCTGTTAAAGTTCAGGCTGAAGTTGAAAGACAAACTAATATGCTTGAAAGAAAAGAAATAATAAACAAATCTCTTGATAACTATGGTGCTATTATTGTTGTTGATGATATTGATACTGCTGTTGAACTTTGTAACAATATCGCACCTGAACATATGGAAGTTTGTACAAAAGAACCTTTCTTTGTACTTCCTAAAATTAAAAATGCCGGAGCTATTTTCTTAGGTCACTATACTCCTGAACCTCTTGGCGATTATATGGCTGGCCCTAACCACGTTCTTCCTACAAGCGGAACAGCTAAATTCTTCTCTCCTTTATCTGTTGACGATTTTATTAAGAAATCAAGTGTGCTTTCTTTCTCTAAAGAGGCATTTGACAACCTTAGTGAAGATGTTATTAAATTTGCAGAAGCAGAGGGTCTTACTGCTCACGCAAATTCTATAAAAGTTAGACGATAGTGGGGGCAAATATGCAAAGAAAAGCTGAAATTAAAAGAGATACTTTTGAAACAAAAATAAAAATGTCATTAAATATTGACGGAAAAGGCAAAAACAATATTAAAACCGGTATTGGTTTCTTTGACCATATGCTTACACATATTTCTAAACACGGTTTTTTTGACCTTGATGTTGATGTTGACGGCGATTTACACGTTGATTGCCACCATACTATTGAAGATACAGGTATTGTACTCGGCAAATGTATAGCTGACGCTATCGGTGACAAAAAAGGTATAAAAAGATATGGTCACTCTATTGTGCCTATGGACGAAACCCTTGTCCTCTGTGCTGTAGATATTTCTGGTCGTGATTTGCTTTGTTTTGACGCTGAATTTTCGGTTCCGTCTATTGGCGATTTTGATACAGAAATGGTTGAGGAATTTTTTAGAGCAGTTTCTTCTAACTGCGGATTGAATTTACATATAAAAGTTCTCGCTGGAAAAAATAATCATCATATTGCAGAGGGTATTTTTAAGGCTTTCGGTAGGGCCTTAGATATGGCAACTTCTATTGATGAAAGAATTGACGGCGTATTATCTACAAAAGGAATGTTGGAATGATGATTGGTATTATAGATTATGGAATGGGAAATTTAAGAAGTGTTGAAAAAGCCTTTCAGTTTTTGGGCTTTGACGCTCAAATAAGTGATGATATTAAGTTCCTTGAAAAAGCTGACAAAATTGTTCTTCCTGGGGTTGGTGCTTTCGCCGACGCTATAGATACAATTAAGAAAAAGGATTTTGATAAACTTATTAAGGAGCAAACTGACGCCGGTAAGGCGTTTTTGGGTATTTGCCTTGGTATGCAAATGCTTTTTGATGTTAGCTATGAAAATGGCGAATATGAGGGACTTGGACTTATTTCAGGTGTCGTAAAGAGATTGCCTGATAATGTCAAAATACCTCATATAGGTTGGAACAATCTTAAGTTATATAAAAAAGAGCCTCTTTTTACGGGTCTTGGTGAAAGTCCTTATGTTTACTTCGTACACTCTTATCACCTTGAAACTGACGCACCTGTTGTTTCTGCAACTACTTTCTATGGTAAAGAAATACAAGTTGCTGTCCAAAAAGATAATATATTCGCTACACAGTTTCACCCTGAAAAAAGTGGCGATGTTGGACTTAAAATTTTGAAAAATTTTGCTGAACTTTAATTTATATATATTAAAGAGTCTTGAAAGGAGATTTCAAAATTGGATTATAGAAGATTTGAAAATACTATATACGCACGAATTGATAAAGGCGAAGAAATTTTAGAGCAATTGAAAAATATTTCTTTGAAAGAAAATATTAAACTTGCTAATATAAATGCAATTGGTGCAATTGGTGATTTTACAGTTGGTGCTTTCGATACAAAAGAAAAGAAATATTATTCAAAACGTATTACCGGAATTTTTGAGATTGTTTCTTTGACTGGTACTGTTACTACTATGAATGATGAATATTATGCACATTTACATTTAAGTGCCGGTAACCAAAACGGTGAAGTTTTTGGCGGACATTTGAATAGTGCTGTCGTTAGTGCTACTTGTGAAATGGTTATAAATATTTCAGATGGAAGAGTTGAAAGATACTTTGATGAAGAAGTTGGACTTAATTTATTTAAGTTCTTATAATGTAACTGTACGCACTGTTTGAAATTCTGCCGAAATTTGATGAATTTGAAGGAGAATTTTCGATGAGAAAAAACAAAATTATAAGTTTCTTTTTGCTTTTTATTTTAAATGTGTTTTTTATGTGTAATGTTGTAATGGCTGATGTTATATGGCCATCTATATACATAGTAGAGGGTATGGAAAGCATTATTGTTATAGCCTCCGGATTTGTTATGGAAGTGCTTTGTGTTAAATTTTTTGCAAAACAAAAATGGATTAAGTCTATTTTGATTTCGGCCGTTATGAATGCTATATCAACTATTGTGGGAATTATTTTAATTCCTATGAGTGGAATTTTAGTAGAATTTATTTTACTTCCATTTGACTCCGGAACATTTGCAATATCACATTGGATTTTTGACTATCTGATGGTTGTTCTATGCAATGTTTTGATTGAGGGACTAGTTGTTAATTACATATTTAACATTAAATTTAAAAAGGCTTTTTGGTGGCTGTTTTGTGCCAATTTGCTTAGTGTTATAATTTGTGTATTCTCTTTGATTTATAATTTATAATATTTTTTAAAATAATTTTTATTTGAAAGGACGTTATTATGCAAATTTATCCTGCTATTGATATAAAAGACGGTAAAGCCGTTCGCCTCGTTCAAGGAAATTTTGATGAGGTTACTGTTTTTAATGACAACCCTGCTGAGGCAGCAAAGGCTTGGGCTGAAGCCGGTGCAACTTACATACATATTGTTGACCTTGACGGTGCTAGATATGGAAAAAGTTTTATTATTGATGTATTGAAAGAAATTTCATCAAAATACGATATTCCTGTTCAAACCGGTGGAGGGGTTCGTACTCTTGATGATGTTACTGCCAGAATTGAAGCAGGCGCCGATAGAGTTATTATCGGTACGGCTGCTGTTAAAAATCCTGAACTTGTTAAAGAGGCTGTTAAACTTTATGGTGACAAAATTGCTGTTGGAGTTGACGCAAAAGACGGTATGGTTGCTATTAAAGGCTGGGAAGAAGTCAGCGACGTGACGGCTGTTGACTTATGCCTTAAAATGAAAGGTTTTGGAGTTAAAACTGTTATATATACTGACATCTCAAAAGATGGTATGATGTCCGGACCGAACATTGAGTCAACAAAAGAACTTATTGAGAAAACAGGTATGGATATAATTGCTTCCGGTGGAGTTTCTCAAATGAAAGACCTTGAAAATGTTAATGCAATAAATGCTCAAGGTGTTATTATTGGAAAAGCACTTTACAACGGTGCTATTAAACTTTCTGAAGCTATCGACAAATTTGAAAAGGGTGAATAATAACTATGCATACTAAACGTATTATACCTTGTTTAGATGTTCATAACGGTAGAGTTGTTAAAGGGGTCAACTTTGTAAATCTTAAAGATGCCGGTGACCCTGTCGAAATTGCATCAATGTATAATAAATCTCTTGCTGATGAAATTGTATTTCTTGATATTACTGCCTCATCTGACGCTAGAAATATTATGCTTGATGTTGTTTCAAGAACTGCTGAACAAGTTTTTATCCCACTTACTGTAGGTGGTGGAATTAGAACTATTGACGATTTTAGAAAAATTTTAAATGCCGGTGCTGATAAAATATCTGTAAACTCGGCTGCTCTTAAAAGACCTGAACTTATTACAGAGGCTGCTGAAAAATTTGGCAGTCAATGCGTTGTTGTCGCTATAGACGCTAAAAAACGTGATGAAAGTGGTTTTGATGTTTATTTAAACGGTGGTCGTGTCAATACCGGAAAAGATGCTGTTGAATGGGCAATTGAAGCTGAAAAACTTGGAGCCGGTGAAATACTTCTTACTAGTATGGATTGTGACGGTACAAAGGCTGGATATGACATTGAACTTACAAAGGCTGTTTCTTCTGCTGTTTCTATCCCTGTTATTGCGTCTGGTGGTGCAGGGACTATGGAGCATTTTGCTGAAGCACTTACTGACGGTGGTGCAGAGGCTGCTCTTGCCGCTAGTCTTTTCCACTATAGGGAAATGGAAATAATTGACCTTAAAAAATATCTTGCAGAAAAAGGCATTTCTGTGAGACTTACGGAGGAATAAATTTATATGGAAATTAAATTTAATAGTGACGGTCTTGTTCCTGCTATTGCTCAAGATTATGAAACTAAAGAAGTTCTTATGCTCGCATATATGAATCAAGAGGCTTTTGACTTGACAGTTAAAACAGGAAAAGCAACTTATTTTAGTCGTTCAAGACAAAGCCTTTGGGTAAAGGGTGAAACAAGCGGTCATTATCAACACGTTAAAGAAATACGATATGATTGTGATTGTGATACTATACTTTTACTTGTAAAACAAGACGGTGCTGCTTGTCATACCGGAAATTATTCTTGTTTCTACAGAAAACTTGATGATTTTAAAGGAGAATTGTAATATGGCTGATTTGGGAAAACTTTTAGAAGAAGAATTTAACGTTATAAAAAGTCGTAAAGAAAATATTCAAGAGGGTTCTTACACTTGTTATCTTTTTAAAAAAGGTATTGATAAAATTTTGAAAAAGATAGGTGAAGAAGCATCAGAAGTTATTATTGCAGCAAAAAACAATGATAAAAAAGAAACTGTTGGAGAAATCTGTGACGTTATTTTCCATACAGAAGTTATGATGGCTGAAATGGGCATTTCTTGGGAAGATGTTGCAAACGAAATGGCAGAAAGACGTGCTAAAGAAAATATGAACGTTGAAAAAGAGGCTAAAAGAAAAGCCGAAAACAGAACTGACGAATGTAATATAAATTAGTTTTTTAAAAGACTGTATAGCTTGGCTGTATGGTCTTTTTTGTTTTGGATACAAAAAGCAATTACTTAACTTGTGCTGATAATACTCACGATTTTAAAGTTTTAGGTGGATTGTTGTACAAAAATTTGAAAGCCAACACGGGTAGGGGGGAATAGCTTGTATTTTGCATTTTTAACAAAAAATATAAGATGTACGTATATTTTGTTGACTTTTGCATTAGATGTATGTATAATATTATTGACGCTTGAAATTCTATTTTTACTCGATTTTTATTAAGGGATTTCTTATTTTTAATGATGTGAGGTGTTTGAATGAGTACTCCTAAATATGCCGTTGTTCAGGAATGGATAAAAAGTGAAATTAATAAGGGGACATACAAAAACGGCGAAAAAATGCTTTCAGAAAATGAACTTATGGAGAAGTTCAACTTTAGTAGACAGACCATTCGTCTTGCAATAAGCAATCTTGAAAACCAAGGGTACCTTGAAAAAATTAAGGGGAGTGGTACTTATGTGCGAATTAAAGGAAATAACTCTACTAAAGAAACTAGAAATATAGGGGTTATTATAACATATCTTGACGAATATATTTTCCCTGAAATTATTAAAGGTATCGAAAATGTTCTTTCAGAGAATAACTATAATATTACGCTTGGTATAACTTATAACAAAGTTGAAAAGGAAACTTCTATACTAAATTCACTTATAAATAAAAAAGTTGACGGTATAATTGTTGAGGGAACTAAGTCAGCTATACCTAATCCTAATAAGGAAATTTATGCACAACTTAAAAAAAATATTCCTTGTGTTTTTATAAATGGGGGTTATCCTGAAGTTGATATTCCTCTTTGCTCTATGAATGACGTTGAAGGTGGATATATCGCTGCTAACTATCTTATCGAAAGAGGGCATAAAAAAATAGGTGCTGTGTTTAAATCTGATGATATGCCAGGGCATAAGAGGTATGAGGGATTTATGAATGCTATGCACAGATATAATATACCAATTGATGAGAAAAATATATTATGGTACACTACAGAGGATTTGGAATTTTTATTTAAAGGTGAGGCAGACAATATTTTATTAAAACGTTTTGAGGGTTGCACAGGCATAGTTTGTTATAATGACCAAATGGCCCTTAATATTATTAGATTTCTTGAAAGAAACAATATTAAACCTTTTGAAGACGTTTCTGTAATTGGATTTGATAATTCAACACTTTCTAAATTCCTTGACCTTACAAGTGTTGAACATATGAAATATGACCTCGGTGCATTAGCTGCTGAGTCACTTATAAAACAAATTAAAACCGGTGAAAAAATCGGTGCAAAGATTAAACCAGAGATAATAGAGAGGTCTTCTGTTAAAGATTTAAGAAAATAACTCTGAACAAATATAAAAAGTTGTTTCAAAGGCTTTATGATGTAGCTCTTGAAACAACTTTTTTATGTTATATTTCTAACTAATTTTATCGATTATTTCTTTCTTGTTCTTCCTCAAATCGGACAGCGTCTATAATAGCATCTTCTATCGTTCTTTGTGCTTCCCATTCTATTGTGTTTTTTGCTCTATTTACATTTGCATAAGAACCACACACATCTCCAGGTCTACGGTCTGTATAAACAACTTTTACTTTTTCGCCTGTTACATTTTGGAAGGCAAATAAAAATTCTTTTACAGTTACACCTGTTCCTGAACCTATATTTATAGGCAAGAAATTTTTGTATAAGTTGTCTGCACGTCTAAATGCTATGTCATAATTTTCAACAGCTTTTACAACGGCTAGTGCTAAGTCCCATATATGGAAATAATCTCTTATACAAGTTCCGTCCCTTGTTATCCAATCATTACCGGCTATCTTAAATTCGCTTTCTTCGCCATTCCAAATTTTAAGCACACGGCTTAAAATGTTAGATGAATTTTTTATCCTAAGCCCTGTTCTTCCACTAGGGTCTGCACCTATAGGATTGAAGAAACGTAAAACTATACAACACATATTATAAGCTACACAGAAATCTTTTAATATCATTTCTGTCATATACTTTGTTCTAGCAAATGGACTTCTTGGATTTATCGGCGACCTCTCTGTTACCATAAACCCAGGAACGTCATCGTATATTGCAGCAGATGATGCAAAGATTATTTTTTTACAACCTAAATCTTTTAGATTTTTGAAAAGTTCCATACTCTTTACAACGTTTGCGTGGTAATATTCATAAGGCTTGCCAACCGAAGCCCAAACAGCCGATTTTTCAGCAAAATGTATAACTATTTCTATATCTGGATTTTCTTCGAAAATTTTTGCAAGTAATTCTTTGTCACCTATGTCACCTTGATAAAAATTATCCCCTGTTAAATATGGGGCAGGCTCAGGTTGACAAATATCTAAAATATAAGGTTTATGACCATTATCGCTTAACGCATAACAAATCATACTACCAAGATAACCGGCACCACCGGTAATAAGAACTTTCATATCAAGCACCACCCAATTCATAAAAGATAATTTAATTTTAAGACATTTTAAAATAAATTTCAAGATATTTTTATCAAAACTGACAAAAATTTATTTTAAAAGAGTTTATATCCACGCACCGTCTAGACTTATTATTTGTCCTGTAAGATAATTTGCTTTTTCTGACGATATATAAAATGCTATATCTGCAACTTCTTCCGGTTTGCCAAAACGCATCATAGAAATTTCGTCTACAAGTGCTTGTTTCTCGTCTTCTGTCAAAAACGCATTCATTTCTGTTTCGATTGCTCCACAAGCTATTGCGTTTATCCTTATGTTACTTGGACCTAATTCTTTTGCTAATGCTTTTGTAAATGAATTTATGGCACCTTTTGTTGAGGAATATATTACTTCGCAAGATGCCCCGACATTTCCCCATACAGAAGAAATGTTTATTACTGAACCATTTTTATTATGTATCATATAGGGTAGTGCCAAATGTGTACAATTGTACACACTTTTTAAATTTGTATTAACTATTGTGTTCCAATCATCTGGCGACATTTCATTGAACAGACCTATATAAGAAATTCCCGCATTATTTACAAGAATATCAACGCCGCCGAATTTCTTTTCTATTTCAGCAAACATCTCTTTTGTTTTGTCGTAATCTGATACATCACACTGATAAGCTAATATATTTTGATTTGTCTTTGAAAGTTCTAATTCTAGTTCTTTTAGCTTGTCTATTGAATTTTTGCAATTTATAACTATATTAAAATTTTCACTTGCAAATTTTTGAGCTATAGCTTTTCCTATACCTCTTGAGGAACCTGTTACAAGAACAGTTTTTTTTGAATTCATACTACGTTTCATCTCCTGAATATTCTTTAACCCCTAAGTTTTGCTATTTCCTCTTTATAGAGATTTGTTGATTTATCAAGCCAAGGTGTTTCAAGAATTAATATTTTGCCTTTTGCATATTTTGAGTGTACTATTCTATAAATTGCGTCAAAACCTATCATATCTTTGCCTTTTGGGTTTGTTTCATCAGCTCCGATATTTGCGTGACGGTCTTTTTTTGCACCACACTTATTAAGTGAACCGTTTATATGAAATACCTTAATTCTGTCAAGACCTATTATTGAGTCAAATTCTTGCATTACTCCGTCAAGATTATTTACTATATCGTAACCACTATCGTGTGTGTGGCAAGTGTCAAAACAAATTCCGATTTTTTCTTTTAACTCAACTTTTTCGATTATTTGTGCAAGCTCTTCAAATGTTCTGCCTATCTCCGTGCCTTTACCAGCCATTGTTTCAAGGCAAACTATAGGTTTTGTTTCTTCTGTTAATACCATATTGAGTCCGTCTGCTATTCTTTGTATTCCGTATTCGGCTGTCTTATCTGTATATGCACCAGGGTGTAGAACTATATAATTTGAGCCTATCGCCGTTGTTCTCTCGATTTCTGTCTTTAAAAATGTTGTCGCAAGTTCGTAAGTGTCTTCTTTGTATGAGGCAAGATTTATTATATATGGAGCGTGTACAACTATATCACTCAAGTTGTGTTGTTTCATAAATTCTTGTCCTTCTTCGATTTTTAACTTTTCAATCGGTGAACGTCTTGTATTTTGTGGGGCCCCTGTATAAATCATAAAAGTATCTGCGTTGTATGATGCTGCTTCTTTTGCTGCTCCGATAAGTCCACCTGACATAGATACGTGAGAGCCTATTTTAAATTCGTTTTTCATAATATATTCCTTTCCTTGGTTCTTTTTGGTATTTTATCCTTTAGTTATTTTACATATCTAGGTTCTAGCAAAAATGCACCTGATTTACTTCCTACTAAGTAAAATGAACTTATATTTTTTTCTCCGTTATTACAAAATTTGA
Source organism: uncultured Eubacteriales bacterium (assembly GCA_902496345.1). Lineage (GTDB taxonomy): Bacteria > Bacillota > Clostridia > Lachnospirales > CAG-274 > MGBC114079. The sequence goes on along the minus strand of CABVAP010000050.1, from coordinate 1,321 downwards.
AATCGCTTGCACCACTTACTTCAAAGCCTGATACATAAAAATAAATTTCTGTTTCGCCGTTATCTATTTTTCGCATAATAAGTTTTTCCATTTCGTCTTTTGATGTTACAACAAGATTATTGTACACAAAATAGTTGTATTTTGTAGCTACACATTTAGGAAAATCTTCCGTATTCCAAGTGTGGGTTTTTGAGATTTCTTTATCTGTTACGTTAAAGAATTTATACAAAATTTGCCCATCTTTATCAGGAACAGGGTCATCAGATGTTACATCTATGTGATAATATTCCCCATCAAGCTGAACAATATTCCAGCCGTGTTCCTGACCGTTTAGTTTACCTGTTATTATTTCACAGTTTATATTTGCAAAAGTGCACATCATTTGAAAAGTATATGCGTAAGCCTCACACACACCTGAACCGTTATAAATAAGATTTCGTATAGTATAACTATCCTTATTTATATTTTGAGAATATTTAGAATTTGCAACTATATAATCGTGTATGGCTTGCTCTTTTTCAAAATCTGTTATCTTATTTGAGATAAGGTTATTTGTGATAGATTTTACTTTATTAAAAAGGATAAGCTGGTCTGATGTCAATTTAGAAAGATAATTTTTATTTTGTGCTGCCTTATTTAAAAGGTAATTTTCTTTATATGAAAATTTATATGTGACTTCAGCTACATCTTGTTTTACTTTTCCTTCTGCACTTATTGACGCATTTATAAGATTTAAAGATTTTAAGTTGTATGTATCTTCATCAAAATTTTTTATTTCAAAAGAAACTTCTTCGACAAGGTTATCAATGCAATAGTTAATTGCTTTTTGCCAGTCTGTTTTTGACGATATTTCTTTTGATAAAGTGTAGTTTTCAACTTTATTGTTATTTGTATTTGAAAAGGCGTCTTCTACGGTTTTCGAATAATCAACGGTTTCATCTGGTTCGTACAAATCGTTTATTACTTTACTTTTTTGAGGTGCGGGAGTATATGCAAAACTTTCGATATTTATATTTGGAAAAAAATGTGCTGTTAAAGAAACAACTGTTGTTACCAAAAACACAGTTAAAATCTTTTTCATAAAATCACTCCTTGAGTTATCTGTTTTTTACTTTGTGTAAAGTATATTATACAATATTTTTTACCAAAATAGAAGAAATTTTTTTGTTTTTGAATTGGAAAATTTTTAGCTATGTTTGATTTGATTTTTTTGTGATTACATTATATAATTAAATAGGGGTTTGTCGATTAAGACCGTGGGGCTTTGCCCCATATGCACTAACCTAATTTGTAATTAGCTGTTTATACAGGTTTTAAGCAA
>CABVAP010000049.1 GCA_902496345.1 uncultured Eubacteriales bacterium | reverse complement strand
CTAGTTTTTTTAAATCTTTTTACCAAAAAGATTCAGCCCTACAACTTCTAATTTAGCAAGCCGAATTGTTTTTAAAATCATCAAATATGTATTTTTTGTATTGCTTGTACTGCCTGTATTGCTTCATATAAACAACCTTTTTTCCAATAATATCACTGCCATACTTACCACCACTGAATAAAATCCTACTAATACAAACTCCAGAATAAGAAACGAACATAATAAGAACAAAAGGCATAGTAAATAAGACCATATTATCGAATTTTGCTGATAAAAAATAGCATAGCATAAAATTAAAACAAAACATAAATAAGCTAAAAACCCCCACTCTTTTCAATAATTTTTCTATAAAATATCTGTTCATAATACCCCTCCGTTTTCGAATTTTAGTTTGTTTAACACCATTATACTACTTATGTTTTGCCATTGCAACATTTTTTTGCTATTTTTCGAATTTTTTTTCGTGAATACTGTTTTTTGACTTAATTTTCGCACTTTTTTTCAACGCAAAAAAATCTTGAATACTCATAAAATATAGTATTCAAGATTTTCTGTAATATACCACTTGTTTAATTTTTATTCTTGCGTATTCATAGCAGTTGTAGCATCTGTAAATTGCCCCTTAACAAGTCTTTTTCCTCTCAAAGTTTTAGATGAATTGTCATTTACGTATGCTTGAATTTTGTTTGCATAGTTTCCATATTCATCGTAAACTTTTAGAAGTTTAGCCGGCCAACGCCCAGCCCAAGAATAACCGTCACGTCTTTCCTTTTCAACTTCTTTAATATCGTGCCTTACAATACCGTCCCTACCAGAGAAAATAGGTAAGTTCGTATCAACTTCATAAAATCTGTACCATATAGGGTCAGCATTTTCGTTAGGTACAAAATAAATGCCATTAGGGTCTTTTTTAACAAAATCATAGCCTTTCACAGCTGACTCCTTAAACCAATTAATTGCAGAATCAACGGCATTTTTAATTTCAGGAGTTTGTTCATCTCTGTTCATAAGGAATTTAACTATTGCAACAGACTCTGCCCCACTTATGGACGGAAGTTCGTATGCCCTACCCACTCTTGGTTCGTAAGTAACAGGGTCGTGTTGAGCACACCAAGCAGTAAGCTTTCCTTGCGATTTAATTTGAGCCTTTAAAATATAATCTGTTGCCTTATCAAGACAAACTGCAATTTTTTTCTTGTATTCATTTGATATAATGTTTGAATCAAAAGGATAATTACCTTTTTCCATATCTTCAAGCATAATAAGTGTATTTATCATAGCCCCATCATTAAATGTAACATAGTCTGAATAGTTACCTCTTTTAGGATAAACTTGAGAAAGTCCACCTGATGGATATTGAAGTTTAAAAATAAACTCTAAACCTTTTTCAACGCTTTTTTTGTATTTTTCATTTTTTGTTTCTCTGTATACAGCAGCTATATGCCTCATTTGAGTATAAGTTGAACTATTGTCAATAGTACCAAGCTCTTCTCCGTTAAGACCAGACCAGCCTGAAAACTTATTTTTGTGGTCAGTTCCGTTCCAACGTTCAACAGCTTGTTTGTCGACAGACTTATCCCAACCGCCATCATTGTTTTGCCAAGAAACATAGTTGTCAGCCTTGTTTACAGCTTCAGCCAAATTTTTAAAGTTAATTCCTGTCTTAGGTGCAATTACCTTTCCGTCTTTAACCTTTTTCCTTAACTTATAAATAAAAACAGTTTCCCCATTTTCATTTAATGTGTAGTCAATAGTTAAGTATTGTAAATTTGAAATACTCGGCTCTAGTTCATACCAATTATTAGAATAATTTTTCAAAATAATATCATTTTCAGAAACCTTGTCGAGCCTAGCATTAAGAGTAACAACAACAAAATTCTCCCCAAATGTTTGAACTTTTTTTATTTCAACTTTATCAGATACATCTGGTGATTTTGTTACATTTTGAGGATTTTCAGCAATAACCCCAGCTGTAACCATTTCATCAATAACATTTTCCCCTAAATCAATTTTCAAGTTACTTGACGGATAAATAGAGCCATTATCTTGAACGGTAGCTGTAATCTTTTCATTTGCAAAAGCAACCCCTGTAGCCGTGCTTAAACTCAGGCAAATACCACACATAATAATTCCAGTAAACTGAATAATTTTTTTCTTCATCAAAAAACCTCCAAATCCAAATAAAAACACAACACAAAAATAATCAAAAATCATTGTGTTGTGTTTTCATTATGTTAATATTAATAATTAGTGTCTAAAGTGACGCATACCTGTAAATACCATAGCAATTCCATATTTGTTACAAGCGTCAATAGATTCTTGGTCTCTAACAGAGCCACCAGGTTGAATAATAGCAGTAATACCAGCCTTTGCAGCCTCCTGAACACAATCATCAAATGGGAAGAAAGCGTCAGATGCAAGAACAGAACCTTTAACAACATCTTCACCAAGCTGTTCAACACCGTGTTCAATAGCTTGTTTAGTAGCCCAGATACGGTTTACCTGTCCAGGGCCAACACCAACAGACTGTTTATCTTTGCCGATAGCAATACCGTTAGATTTAGTATATTTAACAATTTTCCAAGTAAATAATAAATCTTCCATTTCTTTGTCAGTAGGTTTACGTTCAGTAACAACTTTAAGTTCATCTTCATTCAATAAAGTATTGTCTATATCTTGAACGAGGATACCACCAGAAACTTTTTTAACATCAAAAGCATCTGCAGGTTGTTTTCTTTCAATGTTGTCAAGTTTAAGAAGTCTAATATTTTTCTTTTTAGTAAGAACTTCAAGAGCCTCGTCTGTAAAATCAGGAGCAAGAACAATTTCAAGGAAAATCTTGCTAATTTCTTCAGCTGTGTCTTTTTCGATAGTTCTGTTAGCAACAACGATACCACCAAAGATAGAAACAGGGTCTGTGTTGTAAGCTTTAACATAAGCGTCATAAATATTTTTGCCACTAGCAACACCACAAGGGTTAGAATGTTTACAAGCAACAACAGTTGGTTCGTCATATTCTTTTAAAAGTTCTAACGCACCGTGAGTATCATTAATGTTGTTGAAAGAAAGTTCTTTACCGTGAAGTTGTTTGATACCAGTAAGCATACCACTGTTGTTGCCAACTTCTTTATAGAAAGCAGCTTTTTGATGAGGATTTTCGCCATATCTCATATCTTGAACTTTTTCAAAAGTCATACTAAGAGTTTGAGGATATTTTTCAATTCCAGCTTTATCACGAAGATAGTTAGCAATAAGTGTATCATAATGAGCTGTGTGGTTAAATACCTTTGCAGCAAGATAGAAGTTTGTTTCAACTGAAACTTTGCCGTTATTTTTAATTTCATCAATAACTTTATCATAATCAGCAGGGTCAATGATTACAGAAACATCTTGATAGTTTTTAGCAGCAGCTCTAAGCATAGTAGGACCACCGATGTCAATGTTTTCGATAGCGTCTTCAAGCTGAACATTTTCTTTAAGGATAGTTTGTTTAAAAGGATAAAGGTTTACAACAACCATATCAATAAGGTCAACACCAAGCTCTTTAACCTGTTTCATATGTTCTTCGTTGCTTCTCATAGCAAGAAGACCAGCGTGGATATTAGGGTGTAAAGTTTTTACTCTACCGTCAAGACATTCAGGGAAACCAGTAACGTCAGAAATACCGATAACAGGAATACCAGCGTCAACAAGAGTTTTGTATGTACCACCTGTAGAAACAATTTCAATACCTAATTCATTAATTCTTTTTGCAAAATCAACGATACCTGTTTTATCAGATACACTTATTAAAGCTCTTTTCATTTGAAAAAACTCCTTTCATAGATAGAAAATAATAAACTTAAAATTATAAAAACCTTGTGCATTGTAAAAAGCTTGCCATAGTCAATATTTTTATAATAACCCAAGGAATTAATTCTTTTTAATTTGCCATAAATTTGTTATTTATTAAACAAAAAAAGGGGCAACCAAAGAACAGAAGAAAAAATTCTGCCCAGACGGTCGACCCCAAAATTCTGCACTCCCTTGTGGTGACCCACTAATCCGTCAGTTATGCAGAACCGTTATAAAAATAATCTAATTAAAAATATCACAGCAACAATGTACATTACAATAGTAACATCTTTTCTTTTTCCTGTCAATAACTTTAATATAACATAGCTTAAAATACCAAAAACAAGGCCTTCAGCAATGCTATAAGCGAAAGGCATCATAATGATAGTTAAGAAAGCAGGAATAGCTTCAGTAAAGTCCGTAAAGTCGATTTTAACGACTGACTCCAACATAAATAAACCAACCATAACGAGAGCAGGAGCTGTCGCAAAAGAAGGGATAGTTTTAAATATAGGAGCAAAGAAAAGAGATAAGAAGAATAAACCAGCAGTTGTAACAGCAGTAAGACCAGTTCTTCCACCTTGAGCAACACCAGATGCACTTTCAACGAAAGTAGTTGTTGTTGATGTACCGAATAAAGCACCAACAACTGTAGCAACAGCGTCAGCGAGTAAAGCAGGTTTAAGCTTTGGCAATCTTCCATTTTCATCTACAAAACCAGCCTTTTCAGAAACACCAATAAGTGTACCAATTGTGTCGAACATATCAACAAAAAGGAAAGAGAAAAGAACTGCGACAAAGTCAAATATAGTAACAACATCAAAATCAACAGATTTAGTAGCTGTAATAAGGTTTACATCAGCTATAGAAGGAGGTAAGCTCAAAATAGCAGTTGGTATAAGGCTGTAAACCCCGTTAGCAGGGTCCGGAACGTACCAACCGATAAGTTCGCAAACAATACCGAGGCCCCAAGTTATAAGTATACCCCAGAGTAAAGAACCTCTAATTTTATAATGTTGTAAAAGTCCAATAATAACAAAACCTAATATTGCAAGACAAGGACCAACTTGGTGAAAATCACCGATAGTAACAAGAGTAGCAGAGTCAACAATAACTCCGGCATTTTGAAGTCCAACAAATGCAATGAATAAACCGATACCAGCACTAACAGCAAGTTTCAAGCTTTTAGGTATTGCGTTAAAAATAGCCTCTCGAACGTTAAATCCAGAAAGTATAATAAATATAATACCTTCAACAAAAACTGCACAGAGAGCAAGTTGCCAACCATATTTATAGGCAACGGTGTAAGCAAAATAAGCATTAAGACCCATACTAGGAGCAAGGGCAAAAGGATAGTTTGCAAAAAGTGCCATACACAAAGTACCAACAACAGCAGCAAGAACAGTAGCAGTAAATACCCCACCATAGTCCATACCAGATGTAGCAAGTACATCAGGGTTTACGGCGAGTATGTAGGCCATAGTCATAAAAGTTGTGATACCTGCACTAATTTCAGTCCATTTTGTAGTGTTATTTTGCTTTAATTTAAAAAAGTCCACTATAAATTCACCACCAATTTTATTTTATAAATTAATTATACTAAAAAAGAGTAAATATTGTCAACACAATTTGTCATTTTGGAAAAAAACAAAAAAACCTTGAGTATATGTCTAAAACTTTTCTAACTTGTATATATTTTTAATCAGAAAAAGCTGTGACAAGCTAGTAAGTTCAGACAAAACACAAGGCTTTATAGTTTTTATATATTTAGTAGCTTAAATATTTTTTCTTTTTAAGTTTATTATCTCCAAAGCACCACTGTTATCATCTTTTAAAATAATATCACAGATACAACTTTCCTGTGTTTGTGGCAATGCTATATCGACATTTTCAAGTTTTCTGTCTTTAAGAATTTTTTTAGTATCCTCTGATGTAATAGTTTTCCCATAAACCTCAACAGTATTCTTCCATAAAGAGAACTTACAGCCTTGCCTCCAATTTGTACAATAAAAACTTTTGCTGTTTTCAAGTATTTCGCCACTACCACATTTAGGACATTTTCCGAGGGTTTTTATGTTAGCTTTTCCCTTTCGCCCTTTGCCTCTGTTTTCATTTTCAAATATAACGTTTCTGATAGGGTTTTTAGATTGTTCAACAAGATAGTTTACATATCGGATAATACTACCCATAAACCTCGTATCTTCCATTTTTCCTTTTGATATAGAAGATAAACCTTTTTCCCATTTTCCAGTTGTTATAGGTGATTTAAGTTCAGGAGGAACAACCTCAATAAGTTTCATACCTTTGTCAGTTGGTATAAGGCTTTTACCTTTTCTTTGGACATATCTAACTTGTATAAGTCTTTCGATAATAGCAGCTCTTGTCGCTGGTGTACCTAATCCACCCTCTTTAAGTTGCTCTTTAAGCGATTCATCATCAACAAATCGACCTGCGTTTTCCATAGCTGAAAGCAACATAGCCTCATTGTATGCTTTAGGTGGCTGTGTTTGTTTTTCAACTTCAGAAATATCCTCGTTTGTAACAATATCGCCCTTTTTAACATTAGGTAAAACGTCATCTTCTTTTTTGTCGTTTTTCCCTTGAATATTAAGCTCTGTCCAACCTTTTTGTACTATTGTAGTTCCCTTTGTAACAAAATTATGTTCATCAACTGTTGTAATAATTTTTGTTGTATTATAAATGTAGTTCGGATAAAATACAGCTAAAAATCTTCTTACAATAAGGTCATAAACTTTAAATTCCGGCTCACTAAGCCCATTAATGTTTATTTTTACATCAGTTGGAATAATTGCGTGGTGGTCAGTAATTTTAGAATTATCTATAATCCTTTTGTTAAAAGGAATTTTTTCAAGACCAGTTATGTAATTAGCAAAGTTTGTATATTGTTCAACGTTTTGAATTTTCTGAATAGTAGATTTTACTTTAGGAATCATATCATCAGATAAATATCTGCTATCTGTTCTAGGGTAAGTTATAAGCTTTCTTTTTTCATATAAGTCTTGTGCAATCCCTAAAGTTTCCTTAGCTGAAAAAGAATATTTTTTGTTACAATCTCTTTGTAGCTCTGTAAGGTCATATAAAAGGGGTGGAAGCTGTTTGTTTTCCTTGTTTTCGATAGACGTAACAATTCCTTGTTTTCCTTTTACATAGTCTATAATTGCAATAGCCTTTTCGTGGTCAAAAATTTTAGTATCATTTTCTTTAAGGTCAGTCCAAATTGCCTTATATCCATCAAAAATAGCATTAACTTCCCAATAAGTTTTAGGGACAAATTCATTAATTTCTTTTTGACGTTGGACAAGTATAGCGAGTGTCGGCGTTTGAACTCTGCCTATACTAAGTAGTGCGTTATATTTAAGTGTAAACGCTCTTGAGGCATTTATACCAACGAGCCAATCTGCCTCAGAGCGACATTTTGCAGATATATATAAATTGTTGTATTCTTCTCCGTCTTTAAGATTTTTAAATCCGTCTTTTATAGCCGTATCTGTCATACTAGAAATCCAAAGTCTTTTAAAATGTTTTTTACATTTAGCAAGATTATAGATGTACCTAAAAATAAGCTCCCCTTCACGTCCACTATCGGTAGCACAAACTATTTCAGAAACGTTTTCATCGTTCATAAGTTTTTTTAGGACGTTAAATTGAGCTTTTGTTTTAGATATAGCTTTTGTTTTTATGTGTGTTGGGACAATTGGCAAAGTTTCAATTCGCCACTTTTTAAGTTCCTTGTCATAATCCTCAGGGTCATATAATGTAACAAGGTGACCGACTGCCCAAGAAACTATATAATCATCAGAATATAAAAAGCCATCTCCCTTAGTAGCACACTTTAAAACTCTTGCAATATCTCTTGCAACAGACGGTTTCTCAGCGATAACCAAAGTTTTCATAAAAACCACCTTTCTACATTATCATAAAAATTTTAAGAACTTGTAGTTTAATTTGCAAAAAGGCAAAGCCCCATATTTTTAAATTTTTTTTAACCAGAGATTTTGGGGCTTTGAGAGCTAAAATTTTCCTTTTCGTAAACAATTTTTTCAACTTTCTTTTTAACACGTTGAAGAGCATTGTCGATTGACTTTTCATCTTTTCCAATAACGCTTGCAATTTCAAAGTAACTCTTGCCTTTAAGATACAAAACTAAAACTTGATATTCCATTTTACTTAAATCATCAGCAATTTTCTTTTCAATATAATTCTTTTCTTCCCTATCAATAAATAGGTCCTCTGGATTTGATGACTTGTCCGAAAATAGCTCAATATAAGTTTTTTCTGTATTGTCTTCTTCTGAAACAACTTTGTTAAGAGATAAAGAGGTGTTAAGTGGTAAATGTTTTTGCCTAGAGGCAGTTTTTATAGCAGTCATAATCTGTCTTTTAATACATAACTCAGCAAACGAATAAAAAACATATTTACCGTCAAAATTCTGAATAGCCTTGTAAAGGCCAATCATACCCTCTTGAATAATGTCTTCTCTGTCTGCACCAATTATAAAATATGACCTTGCTTTCATAATAACAAGTTTTTTGTATTTTTCAATAAGATAGTCTTGAGCCAAATCATCACCGGATTTAATAATCTGGATAAGTTCCTCATCTTTTAAATTTTCATATTTTTCTGAAAGTTTATTTTTCATAAACATTCTCCTTAAAATTCCAAAATCAACTATGACGCATTTTTTCAAGCCACATAGCAGTTTCTTCATCAAGATTATCAATAAGCATATTATTTTTAACAGGCTTAATTTCCTCAATTTTTTCTTTTATATGTTTTTTAGCAAGTTTAACATCTTCTTCAAGCTCTCTTGCCGAAATTCTAATAGCACCCTTGCTCATAATAATAACCTGTTCAAGTCTGTCAGATGTAGCAACGGTAACTTTGTACTTGCCTTTAAGTTCTGTAGCTGTTTTTTCTATGTAGTTATCAGCAGTTTCAGCCTCTTTTGTATATACAACAAATATGTTGTTGTATTTGTATATGCTTCCTGTTCCACCTTTAACTAAGTAAGCGTCAAAAACAAGGATAAGATTAACATTCTTATATCCTTGATAGTCGCCCATAATATCGATAAGCTTGTCCCTAGCGTCTTCAAGTGATTTATCAGCAATTTTTTTCAACGAATTCCAAGAAAAAATAATATTATAACCATCAACAAGTAAATATTCTTCGTTCAAAAAAATCACCCTATCGTTTATTTCTTTGACGAACTACTTCGTACATAATAAGACCGGCAGCAACAGAAGCATTAAGGGAAGATATTTTTCCAAACATAGGGATTTTAACAGCAAAATCACATTTTTGTTTAACGAGTCTGCTAACGCCACTACCTTCACTTCCAATAACGAGAGCAATAGGGCCGTTTAAAGGAGCGTCAAAGTATTCTTGTCCCTCCATATCTGCACAAGCAACCCAAATACCTTGTTTTTTCAAATCCTCAACAGTTTTTGCGATATTTGTAACTCTTGCAACAGGAACGTGTTCAACAGCACCGGCAGAAGTTTTACTAACGATAGCAGTAAGACCAACGGCTCTTCTTTTAGGGATAATAACACCGTGAGCACCACTTGCGTCAGCAGTTCTTAAAATTGCACCAAGGTTGTGAGGGTCAGTTATTTCATCAAGAATAATGATAAAAGGGTCTTCGCCTTTGTCTTTTGCAGCCTGAATAATATCAGAAACGTCAGCGTATTCGTGAGCAGGACAAAGAGCGATAACACCTTGACAGTTGTTAGAACGGCTGATTTCAGCCATTTTGTTTTTGTCCACTTCCTGAACAATTATACCTCTTTCAACAGCTTTAGCAACAATAACACGTAAAGTTCCCTCTATTTCGCCTTTTTTAACAATTATTTTGTCAATAGTTTTTCCACTATTTATAGCTTCAAGTACAGGATTTCTTCCCTCAAGCTGAAGATTTTCGTCAAAAGTATCTTCTTCTTTTCTGTCGTTGTACTTATTAAATCTGTTTTCAGTTCTACCGTCAAATCTTCTATCGTTGCCTTTGCTAAAATCTCTGTTGCCAAAACCTTTATTTTTACCAGCATTTCTACTGTTTCTTCCTCTGTTATCTCTCAAAATTAAATCTCCTTTTCAATACACATATTAAAAATTTCAATAAGCCTTTTGCTGTCACCTTTTATGTATAAATAGCCAAATAAAGCCTCAAGACCTGTTGCGTGGCGATAGTCTGTAATAGACGCATTTTTAGCAGATGTAAAACTTTTTGCATTTCTACCACGTTTAAGTACAGCAAGTTCTTCGTCTGTAACCTTGTCTTTTATTTTTTCAAACATTTCAGCTTGAGCTTTAGCATTAACAAAAGTTTTAGAAATCTTATGAAGTTGATTAACAGGCATATTTCCATTTTTCAAAACCATAGTTCTAACAAAAATTTCAAATACAGCGTCACCAATATAAGCAAGATTTAATGGAGAATATTCTCTTGCACTTATTTTAAATTCTCCATTAACATCATTTTTCAAAATTTCATCAAAAAAATCCTCAACCATTATTTTCTGCTCCATCTTACACCGGCAGAAGTATCTTCGAGAACAATTCCCATAGCAGTAAGTTCATCTCTGATTTTGTCAGCCTCTGCCCAATTTTTTTCTTTTCTGGCAGCTTGTCGTTTTGCGATAAGCTCTTCGATTTTTTCTGCGTCATCGTCTACTTGTTCTTCTTGTAAAGGTTCAATACCTAAGATGTTGCATAACTCAATGATTTTTTCAAGAATTGCACCGGCAAATTCTTTTGTAGAGTTTGAATTTACATTTACGTTAGCAAACTTAACAAATTCAAAAATTGCAGAAACAGCGTCAGCTGTGTTAAAATCATCGTCCATACTTTCCTCAAACTGATTTTTAAACTTAACAGTTTCATCAAGTAATTTTTGTTCATCAGCAGTTATAGAACCGTCTTTTCCGTTTTGCTTGATAAAATTAACGTCTTTAACACAGTTTTTAATTCTGTCAAGACCATTACCAGCAGCTTCCATTAAATCTTTACTAAAGTTAATAGGACTTCTGTAATGACCGTTTAATATAAAGAATCTAATAACATCATAAGGAATTTCTTTTGCAATATCACGTAAAGTGAAGAAGTTACCTTTTGATTTAGACATTTTTTCGTTATCAACATTAATAAAACCATTGTGCAACCAATATTTAGAGAATTGTTTTCCGTTAGCAGCCTCGCTTTGAGCGATTTCATTTTCGTGGTGAGGGAAAATAAGGTCTTCGCCACCTGCGTGAATATCAATAGTATCGCCTAAATATCTTTTAGCCATAACGGAACATTCGATATGCCAACCTGGGCGACCACCACCCCAAGGAGAATCCCATTTAGGTTCACCCGGTTTAAAAGGTTTCCATAAAACAAAGTCCATAGGGCTTTTTTTAACTTTATCAACTTCAATTCTAGCACCGGCCTCAAGGTCATCAATATTTTTTCCGGAGAGCTTACCATAATCTTTAAAAGATTTTGTATCATAGTAAACAGTACCGTTTACTTCGTACGCATAGCCTTTATCGATAAGAGTTTGAATCATTTCGATAATATGGTCCATTTCTTCAGTAACTCTAGGATTTTTTGTTGCAGGTTCAACATTAAGACCTTTAGCGTCTTTAAGAGCTTCTTCAACATATCTGTCGGCAATTTCTTTTGCAGAAACTCCCTCTTCATTAGCTCTTTTTATAATTTTATCATCAACGTCAGTAAAATTCTGAACGTAATTAACTTCATAACCTTTGTATTCCATATATCGTCTAATAGTGTCAAATATAACGTAAGGTCTAGCGTTTCCGATATGTATGTAGTCGTATACAGTAGGGCCACACACATACATTTTTACCTTGTTTTCTTCTAAAGGAACAAATTCTTCTTTTTTTCTTGTTAAGGTATTATAAAGCTTCATTGTTTTTACTCTCCTTTTTTGCATTTTGATTATTGTCTTTAGGCATATTTTTCATTCTTTTTTCCATTTTGTTTACTTTGTTTCTTAAAGCACAAATTTCCATTTCAATAGGGTCAGGGAATTTGATTTGGTCAAGGCAATCAGAAGGACAATCCTCAACGTTTGTTTTGTGTCTTTTAACAATTCTAGCAGGAACGCCAACGACAGTACAGTTGGCAGGTACTTCTTTAAGAACAACAGAGCCAGCACCAATTTTAGTGTTATCACCAACTTTGAAAGGTCCAAGTATTTTTGTACCAGAGCCAATCATAACGTTGTTGCCGATTGTTGGGTGTCTTTTTCCGGTATCTTTACCTGTTCCACCAAGGGTAACTCCCTGATATATAAGTACGTTATCACCAATCTCGCAAGTTTCACCAATTACAACACCCATACCGTGGTCAATAAAAAGACCTTTACCGATTTTTGCACCTGGGTGAATTTCAATTCCGGTAAAAAATCTGGAGATTTGGGAAATAAGTCTAGCAATAAAATAAAATTTCAATTGATAAAATTTATGTGCAACCCTGTGAAATAAGCAAGCCCAAAAGCAAGGATATAATATTGCTTCAGCTTTACTTTTAACTGCCGGGTCTTTTTTCTGAATTGTGGTAATCTGTCTATCTGCCTCTTTTTTTATTTCAGTAAAAATTTTAAATACGACAACTATTTTTATAATTGTAAAGAACAATTTTTTCAAGTTCATAAAATACACCTCTGTAAAAACATTATTATAACATCAATGTTTTATTATATCATAAATTTACTTTTTCGACAAGACAAACTGCTTTTGCAGCGATACCTTCTTCTCTGCCGGTAAAACCAAGCTTTTCTTCAGTAGTAGCCTTAACGCTAACATCATCAACATCAATCTCAAGACAATCTGCGATATTTTTTTCCATAGCAGGGATAAAATCTGCCATTTTAGGTTTTTGAGCAACAATAATACTATCTATATTTCCAACTTTGTAACCGTCATTTTTTATAAGTTTGTAAACTTCTTTCAAAAGTTCAATACTAGAAATTCCTTTGTATTTAGGGTCAGTATCAGGGAAAAGTTTTCCAATATCGCCTTTTTTGCAAGCACCAACAAGACTATCCATAATAGCGTGAACAAGGACGTCAGCGTCAGAGTGACCCAAAAGACCCTTTTCGTAAGGAATATCAACCCCACCTATTATAAGTTTTCTGTTATCTGTCAACTTGTGAACATCATAACCAAGACCAATACGAATATTCAAAATAACCACTCCAATTTTTTGTAACAAATTGCTGTAACATTTTTTCAAGCCAGTAGAGCTTGAAACAACGTTCAAGCTCCACCATATTTTTATTTTATCTGTCAATCTCTTCTTCTGTTGAAAATGAGTAAAAATCTCAAAAGGTTAGAAATAGCAACAGCAGCAGCAGCGACATAAGTCATAGCAGCAGCAGAAAGGACTTTTCTAGCCGGTTGAATTTCATCAGGAGAGAGATAGTTATAGTCAGAAAGCAACCTCAAAGCTCGACTTGACGCATTAAATTCAACAGGTAAAGTAACAATCTGAAAAAACACAACAAGAGCGAACATAATTATACCAATCAAAAGTAAAAGATTACTACCAGACCAAAATCCAAACAAAAGACCAATCACGATAAGAGGCATAGAGAGCTTAGACCCAATATTTACAATAGGGAATATAGCTGTTCTAAAGGTAAGAGGAAAATAACCTTCTTTGTGTTGGATTGCGTGACCTGTTTCGTGAGCAGCAACGCCCAATGCGGCAATACTTGTTGCATTGTAAACAGAATCAGACAAACGCAAAACTTTGTGAGTTGGGTCATAATGGTCTGTCAAATGACCGGATATTCGTTCAACTGAAACATCTGTTATTCCGGAAGCAAGTAATAGTTGTCTGGCAACATCAGCACCGGTATAACCTCTTCTTGAGTGAACATTAGAATACTTACTAAATGTTGTAGATACTTTTGACTGAGCATAAAGAGCAAAAATCATAGCAGGGATAATAACGAGCATAGTTGGGTCAAAGAATCCGTATCCAAGTCCATATCCCATAAAGCCGTTATTACTACTAATGTGATTAACTAGCATTATAAATCCGTCAAACATATAAAGTCCCCCTTTGTAAAGTTACAAGATATTTAATAATTGACGTTCGATTGATATTTAATTATTTTAATATTTAATTAGCATTTGTTTTCCAAAAATAGTTTTAAGGAAATACCGCATAATTCGATAAAACAGGTTTGCGATGATATTTTTCAGTGCAAAGAAAAAGCTCGCAATCATAGTCGGAGCCTATGATAAGAGGTTTTGACGCAGCAATTAAAAATATCAGCCAAAGCTGTAAAATCATAATTGTGCGGTGTTTCCTTAATCATTTTTAAGAAAAAAATACACATATCAACATATCAACAAACATCTTTAAAAATACATACGAAAAACTTTAATTTATGTTTATAAATAATAGTTTTATTAACAAATTGTTTACAACATACCAAGCATTGTACCTTTTTCGACAGCGTGACCTCTCATATAGTCGGCACAACCCATTCTTTTTCCACCTTTTGCCTGAACTTCGGTAACAAGTATTGCAGAATTTCCGGTTTTAACGACAAACCCTTTTTTGCTATTTACCTCTACAACTTCGCCGACAGCTCCGTCAACAGATTCAACTTCTTCACCGTTCCAAATTTTAAAGACTTCACCATTAAGTATAGTATATGCACAAGGCATAGGGTTTAAGCCTCGTACAAGGTGTAAAATCTCATCAGAATTTTTATTCCAATCAATTTGACCAAAGCCTTTTTCGATTTTTTTAGCATAGGTAGACAAGCTGTTGTCTTGTTTTTCAGGTTTAGCCTTACCACTTTCGATAAGTTCAACAGCCTCAATAAGTGCATCTGCTCCAATAGGTGCCATTTTATCGTGCAAAGAGCCATAAGTTTCATTTTCATCAAGAGGAATTTCTTTTTTAAGAATCATATCTCCTGTATCAAGACCTTTTTCCATATACATAATAGTAACACCGGTAACCTTTTCACCGTCAATAACAGCCCATTGAATAGGTGCAGCACCTCTATATTTAGGCAAGAGAGAGCCGTGAACATTAATACAACCAAATTTAGGCATATTCAAAATAGCTTCTGGCAAAATTTGACCGTATGCAACGACAACGAACAAGTCAGCCTCATACTTTTTAAGTTCGGCGATACTTTCTTCGTCTTTAATTTTTTGAGGTTGCAAGACAGGGATACCAGCTGCGATGGCAGCCTCTTTAACAGGGGGGAACATCATTTTTTTCCCTCTACCCTTAGGTTTATCTGGTTGAGTAACGACACAAACAACGTCGTGTTTTTCAATAAGTTTTTCCAATGTTGGGACAGCGAAATCCGGCGTACCCATAAAAACAACTTTCACAAAATCACCTCATCAACTCTATTAAAAATTTTTAAAACCGTTAAGACCGTGGGGCTTCGCCCCATAAGCACTAACTTATAAATAATAACTGATTTTTAGCACATATTTAGAGC
>CABVAP010000048.1 GCA_902496345.1 uncultured Eubacteriales bacterium | reverse complement strand
TCGCTGAGGAAAACAGCTGTTTCAAGGGCTTAAAAGCCTTGTGCGAAGAAACAGTTGTTTTCTCATCTAGTTTAATTTGCAAAAAATCGTTGATTTTTTGCAAAGCTGTCGACTTTATCGACAGTCTGAAATATATATAGTTTAAATATATTCACTTCTTCTTTGCATATAGTCCTCAAACTCATATCTGTTCATAAGGACAGCCCTAGGCTTGCTGTTTCCTGTTTCTGGACCAATAATTCCTCTGTCGGCAAGTTCGTCCATAATTCTTGCAGCTCTGTTATAGCCAATTTTGAATTTTCGCTGTAACATAGAGCCAGATGCACTACCTTTTCTAACAACAAACTCAATCGCCTCATCAATGAGTTCGTCAGAATCGTCAGAACCTTTGTCAGAGTCTTCTTTTCCTCCGGCAGTTGTGCTTGTAATTTTTTCAATAAGGCTTTCATCGTATGTGAAAGGATTATTTTCTTTGATAAATTCAACAATTCTTTCGACATCTTTATCAGATATAAAAGCACCTTGAATACGAACAGGCTTGTCGGAGTCAACAGAAACAGATTTAAAGAGCATATCGCCCATACCAAGAAGTTTTTCAGCACCACCCATATCAAGAATAGTACGGGAGTCGGTTGCTGAAGAAACAGCAAAAGCAATACGAGAAGGTATATTAGCTTTGATAAGACCTGTGATAACGTCAACAGACGGTCTTTGTGTTGCAATTATAAGGTGAATGCCGGCAGCTCTTGCGAGCTGTGCAAGTCGGCAAATAGACGCCTCAACTTCTTTAGATGCGACCATCATAAGGTCGGCAAGTTCGTCAATGATAATTATAATTTGTGGAATTTTTTCAAGTCCGTGTTCAACACAATAATTGTTGTAACCGACAAGGTTACGTGAATTTGTTTTTGCAAAAAGTTCATAACGGTTCATCATTTCAGAAACAGCCCAGTTCAAAGCACCGGCAGCTTTTTCCGGTTCAGTAACAACAGGTATAAGTAAGTGAGGGATACCGTTGTATATGCTAAGCTCAACAACTTTTGGGTCAACCATAATAAGTTTAACTTCTTCCGGCGTTGATTTGTACAGTATACTTGCGATAAGGGTATTTATACAAACACTTTTACCAGAACCGGTACGACCAGCAATAAGCATATGTGGCATTTTTGCAATATCGGCAACGATTACGTTACCAGTAATATCTTTACCAAGTCCAAAAGCAACTTTTGATTTGAAATTTTGGAAAGCAGGGTCACATATAACTTCGCTTAAATAAACGCTTGTAACTTCTTTGTTTGGTATTTCAATACCAACAGCAGCTTTACCAGGGATAGGTGCTTCGATACGTATACTTTTTGCAGCAAGGCTCATAGCAAGGTTATCGGCAAGCCCCAAAATTTTGCTGACCTTGATACCTTCGGCAGGTGAAAGCTCATATCTTGTAACGGTTGGGCCTTTGCTTATCTCAATGACTTTTGCGTCAACATTGAAACTTTTTAAGGTTCTAACAAGAATATTCGAGTTTTCTATAATTTCCTCTCTTGAACTTTGACTAGGTACAACAGGATTTTTCTCTAAATAAGATATAGGTGGGAAGACATATTCTTTTTTAGGAACTTCTTTTTCAGCTTGATTTTCATTAACAAGATTTTGTTTTTCAGCTTGAAAAATTTGAGGTTCATCAGCTTTGTCACTATGTATGTTTTCCCTTTGAACTCTTTGAATATTTTGCTCTCTTTCGCTAGTTAAATTTTGATTTGGCTGATGTCTTTCAGCTGAAATGTTTTCTTTTCTAAACTCTCTATGTTCAGCGACATTGTCAAATGTTTTTGGTCTGTGTGTATCCGATAGGTTAGCGTGTCTAGTTGATTCGTTTGACCTATGTGCTTCTGATAGATTGCCTTGTTTAATTGGTTCGGCTGGTCGTGAAACATTGTTTATATCTTTCAGAGCGTTAATTGCAACTTTTTCTTGTTGAGTATACTCATCGTGATTATTTTTAGAATGACTAGAAAAATCAGATTTTTCTGTTTCGATATGTTCTGGTTTTGTAAAGAAACCATTGTCACCGTTAAAGTAGTCTGATACAGCCTGTGCAAGGTTTTCATCATCGTTAGAATCGTCAACATAGCTTATAAAATCTTTGTAATCATCAGAAAAATCGCCGTTATCGATATTGTTGTCATCTTCTGCCGATGTAAGAACTTCGTTATCTTCGATAGTTTTGTCAAAAAACTCTGATTCACCAAAGTTTTCTGTTTCCTCAAGATTTTCGAAATCATCATTTTCGTCTATTTCTTCGTCTGTATCATCTGTAGCAATAGAGCTAAATTCGATAACGTCATCGTCAACAGTGTCATCATAGTCATAATCTTCAATATCGTCATTAAATTCGTTGTTTACATCGATAACATCATTGGCATCGTTGTTATCATAATTTTCAATATCAGCGTCATTGTACCTATTATGTCCAAAGTCATATTCAATTTTTATAGAGCCGTCCTCGCAAAAATCATCGTCAGAATAATCAGAGTGTTCATCGTAATTTTCATCTTTGTAACGTTCTTTTAAGTTTTCAATAATTTTTTCTTTAAATTCAGGTGAATCGTAACGGCTATTTTTAGATTTCTTGTTTTCAGCAATGTAATTAAATCCATTGTTTGATAACGGCTTGTCAACTTGATTGTTGTAGTCAAAATTATTGTTCAAGCTATATTTTGGGCTTTCATCGGAATAACCAAACTCATTGTTTAGGCTTAAATTTTCATCTTGATTATTGTAGCCAAAACCGTTGTTTAGCATAGATTTATTTCCATATTCCTCAAAATGATTTTGCTCAACACTTGTGTAATTTTGTGGAATAGGTAAAATAGTACTTTGTTCGTTATTTTGGTAACCATTGGTATTGTCAACAAGACCATTTATTATAATGTCGCTACCGTCAGAAATATTAGTGCTTTCATACCTTTTAGCATTATGTATATCTTGGTTACTGTTCCAAACTTTGTTTTTCTTTCTTTTGAGAAAATCAGGAACACCTGTTGTTTTTATGGTAATTTTGTCGTTTTTCCAGTTTATCTCGTCTGTAAATAACGATATTCCACCTTTGTTATTTTTTTCACGATTTTTAGGTATATTTATACTTAAAATTCGGCCATTCCTCTCGATGACCCTTCTTTCTGGGTCAACTTTAATATTTTCAAAATTGTTTTTTTTTGCATTACTGCCCCATTTTTTTTCTAGGACATAATTTCTTTCTGGCTCTTTTTCTGTGTTATAGCTTTGTTTCTGTTCTGCTTCTATTTCATAATTTTTTTTTTGACTGTCTGGGTCTTTAGTTTTTTTTTTGATGTCCGAAACATCTCCGACATCATTTTGATTATCTTGTTCATTTTCACTTTCCTCATCAAAATCTAAATCATCGCTGTCATCGTCAACGATAAATATATCATCTTTTTCAAACGAATCTTTTAGCTTAAAATAGCAGTTTCTAAGAAATTCCATAAAAGATTTTCCGGTAATCATAACGGCAAGGATTATTGCAAGTAAGACAAAAAGAATACAAGTTCCGATTTGTCCGATAACGCTACACAAAACATATCCAACAACGCAACCAATAAATCCTCCGTTTGAGATACCACCATTTTTAAAACAATCAACGGCTGATAGTTCAAGGTTTCCCCCGACTATGTGCATAAAACTAATCAAGATAAAAAATAAAATTGAACTCATAATTATTTTAGATAGTTTTATTTTTCTTGTTTCAGAAAAAAAGGTTGAAACGCATAGTGCGATAATACCAAAAGGCAAAACATAAGCTCCTATGCCGAAAAGACCTTTTAAGAGCCAACAAGTAAGCCCACCTAAAAATCCGATAACATTTTGAGAAAAATCAGCTGAGTTTTGACCATTTCCGGAAAAGACGCTTATAATAACTAAAAAACAGATTCCGATAACTATTATACTTATAACTTCTGGTCTAAGACTTCTTTGTCTGTCAATTTTTTGTACATCATCGTCAATTTTCTTTGCTCCCACATTCTCACCCCTTTTTAGTTTTATTTTAGACAGATAAAATTTAACAAAACACAATACAATTATAGCACATAAAAAATTTTTTTCAATAAATTTAAAAATAGCAACTTAAACAAAAGTATCTAGCAAAACAGATTATTTTATTTTTACTGCGTCTTTTTTCCAAATTTTAGACTTATAGAGTATGTAAAGAATAAGGGCAGAAAGGGCATTACTAACTACAACAGAATACCATATACTGCGAACGCCCATATCAAGCCAAACGCTACAAACATATATAGTGGCAAAACGGAACACCCATAGCCTTGTTGCGTCAATAATCATAAGTACAAAGGTATGACCTGTTCCCTGAAAAAGACCTTTTGTTGTGTCGTGAATACCGTTAGTCCAACAGCACAAAGCCATAATAGATAAGAACTCTGTTGCCATATATATAACTTTGTCATCATCAGAGAATATTGTAACAAGTGGTTCAGCAAAGAACGATGCAAGTATAAGACCTGCAATAAACAAAAAGCATACGATTACATTTCTAGCCATTTTATAGGCTTTTTCGGCTCTTTCGATTTGTCCTGCACCGATATTTTGCCCAACTATAGTAGCGATAGCCGAGCCTGTAGCATTTGACGGCATAGAAACAATACCGTTTATTTTGTTACCAATTCCGTATGCTGCAACAGCAAATTTTCCATAAGCAAAAACGCTCTTACTCATAAGCAAGAAACCAAATTGCATAGTACTTCCACCGATAGCAGTAGGAAGTCCGATTTTAATTATTCGTTTAATTTTTTGTTTATCAAACTTAAATCCTTTAAGCGATATTCTAAGTTCGTTTTTAGGATTTATAAGGGATATGTACGCAATTATTGCACAAGGCACTTTTGCAAGCAAAGTAGAGGAAGCAGCACCGGCAACGCCCCAGTCAAAGACCTGCAAGAAAAGGGGGTCTAAAACCATATTTATAAGCATACCGGAAAGGTTTAAGAGCATAGGGCGAACGGTATCGCCTTGTGCCTGATTTACAGCAGTAAACAAATTTATAAGGAACAAGAAAGGCATATCAAGAATTACTATTTGCAAATATGTAACACTAAAGTCAAAGATAACATCTGTTTTTTCTGCACCAAGCCAAGAGATAATATAAGGTGTGGCAAAAAAGCAGAGCAAAGCACATACAATTGAAAAAATCATAGAACAAGCAAAGATTTGTGTTGCCATAGCTTGTCCATTTTTTTTATCACCAGCACCAACATATTGAGATATAAGTATAGCACCGGCAGCCGTCAGACCTTGCCCAAAGTTTACGATGACGGACTGAACAGGTGAAACAAGTGTTATAGATGCCTGATAGTCTGAACCAAGAAGACCAAGCCAATACGAGTCCGTAAGGTTATACATAGTCTGTATAAAGTTATTTATAACAATAGGGATTGCAAGGAGCAAGATTGCTCTGAGTATGCTCCCGTTTAATATATCATCATTATTTTTTGTTTTTTTAAGAAAATGCTGTATTTTTTCGATACTCATAGTCAAAAAGTCCCTCCACAAAGACTATTTATGTAAAAATCTTAAAACATAAGACCGTAGGCTTTGCCTCACCCTACTAGCTTTTAACACCTTTGTCAACTAAAAGTAGCTAAATTAAAAATTTAATCAAATTCAATTTTTGTCTAGAGTAGGATTTAGAACAGCAAAATCGCCCAAAATTGATAAGATTTAAGCAATCACCCACGGTTTTTAAGTCTTTACAATTTTTCTAATTCAATACTTCAAGTAAGAGGTTTAGAACTTCCGTAACAACTCTCCCTCTGATTCTGTTTCTGTTACCTTTGAGGTTTAGTTTTCTTACAGTAGTTTTGCCTTTTACAGAAACGGCGATGTATACAAGACCGACAGGCTTTTCTGGAGTTCCACCCGTTGGACCAGCAACACCTGTTGATGAAACACCAACGTCAGCTCCGAGAGCTTTTACAACACCCTCTGCCATTTCTTTTGCTGTTTGTTCGCTAACAGCACCATATTTTTCAAGTGTTTCTTTGCTAACACCAAGACGTTTAACTTTGCTTTCGTTTGAGTATGAAACAACGCCGTCAATAAATACACTTGACGCACCGGCAAAATCAACAATTCGCCCTGCGATAAGACCACCTGTGCAAGACTCTGCTGTTGCAATTGTAAGTCCGTTTTTCTGAAGTCTTTTAACAACAGCTTCTTCAAGAGTGCAATCGTCTTCGCCATAAATATATTTGCCTAATCGGTTGTAAATCTCTTCTACGGTAGGTTTCATAATATTTTCGGCGTCTTCTTCTGTTTTTCCTTTTGCACTAACCCTAAAAATCATTTCATTAGGCTTTGCATAAGGGGCAACAGTAGGATTTTTGCTTTCATTCATAATGTCAGCCATTTTTTCGGCAGCAGCACTTTCTCCAATTCCACTCAAATGCAAAACTTTTGAAACGATAGTAAAATCGCTCTTTGTTTTCAAAAATGGAATAACGTATTCTTCAAACATAGGTGATGCTTCATAAGGTGGTCCTGGGAGCATAATTAATATTTTACCGTTTTTCTCGACCATACAGCCTGGAGCAGTACCGTTTTTGTTGTAAAATACGGTTGCACCCTCTGGGATAAGACCTTGTTTCTTGTTGCTCTCTGGCATTTCTCTACCCTTAAAATAATCACAAACGTTTTTGATAGCTAAATCGTTTTCGACCATTTTAAGACCAAAAAATTCCCCACCTGTTTCTTTTGTAATATCGTCATCAGTAGGTCCAAGGCCTCCTGTTGTAATTATTATGTCAGAACGCTCAAATCCCTCTGAAAAAGCCTTTAAAAGCCTTTCTTTGTTGTCACCGACAACGCATTGATAATAAACTTCAATACCAAGTGTTGCAAGCTGTTTTGATAAATATTGAGCGTTTGTATTTAAAATATCACCAAGTAAAAGCTCTGTGCCAACTGCCATAATTTCAGCTTTCATAAAAACACCTCTTGAAAAATATTTTTGTTTTGATATTTATTATTAATTAAAAACTTTTAGACAGTAGATAAAGTCAACTTTTATAAATTAGCAATTTTCAATAGCTACTTTTTCATCTAGCTTAGTTAAAAAAAGTCAACAATTTTTAGCAAGGCTGTCGACCTTTTCAACAGCCAAAAACTTTGTTAGTCCTTAAATACATCAAGATTTTTTATAATGTAGTCAGTTGCAGAAATTATTGTAAATATAACAGATAATCCAAGTAAGATGTACCCTGCCCAAACGAAGAAAGGAGCAGAGAAGTCAAGTAAAAGGACAGTAATCATAACCATTTGTGTAACTGTCTTTATTTTGCCCCAAAATCCAGCAGCTATAACAATTTTCTTTTCAGCAGCAACAAGTCTAAAACCAGTTATGATAAATTCCCTTGCGATAACAATAACAACTACCCAAGAAGGCATAACAACGTTCGCTGGAAGACCTATCATACAAATCATAGCTGTTGTTACAAGAAGTTTGTCGGCAAGTGGGTCCATAAATTTTCCGAAGTTTGTAATCATATTATATTTTCTTGCAATGTAGCCGTCAATTGCATCTGTGCAAGACGCAATTACGAATATCGCAACAGCAATATATTTTGCAATATCAAGTTCAAGACCTAAAAAGTCGTAAAATAACAAAACAACAACAAAGACAGGAATAAGTAAAACTCTAAATAAAGTAAGCTTATTCGGTAAATTCATCATCAATCACTCCAATCAAATCATAGTCAGATGCACTTGTAATTTCAACATTTACAAAATCACCGGCAATAAGTTCATTGTCGCTTTCGAAAAATACAAATCCGTCAATTTCGTAACAGTCACGGTAACTTCTACCACAGTATGCGTTGTCCTCGCCCTCGATTTTACCCTCGATAATAACTTTGAGAGTTTTACCGATAAAAGAGTCGCATTTTTCGGCAGAAATATTTTTTTGAATGTCCATAATGTAATCTTTTCGCTCCACCTTGATTTCTTCATCAATTTGGTCTGGCATTTTATATGCTGGAGTTCCCTCTTCTCTTGAATAAGTGAATACGCCAAGTCTGTCAAACTTAACTTCCTCGATAAAATCAACAAGGTTTTTAAACTGTTCCTCTGTTTCACCAGGGAAACCAACTATCAAAGTTGTTCTAAAGCAGAAATCTGGCATTTTTGCCCTAATCTTTCCGATAACATCAATAAGACCGGCTCTTGTACTTTTTCTACCCATTCTCTTCAAAACAGCATCGTCAGCGTGCTGAATAGGCATATCCATATAGTGACATACTTTAGGGTTTAATGCGATTTCATCGATAAGCTCATCGGTAATATTTTCTGGGTAACAATAAAGAAGTCGAATCCATTCGATACCGTCAATTTCAGAAATTTTTCTGAGAAGTTCTGGAAGCATAAGTTTTCCGTATAGGTCTTTGCCATAAAGAGAAGTATCTTGAGCAATCAAAATAATTTCTCTAACATCGTTATCAGCAAGCATTTGTGCCTCTTTGATAAGGCTGTCCATAGTACGGCTACGATATTTACCTCTAAGAGATGGAATAGTACAGTAAGTACAAAAGTTATCGCACCCCTCTGCAATTTTCATATAAGCAAATCCACCGGCAGTGGAAATTTTTCTTTTAAGTACGTTATCTTCATTTATTTTATGGTTTTTGTCAGTAATAAGTGAAACCTGTTTTTTACCCTCTGTAAGTTCTTTGATAACTTCGCCGATTTGCTCAAAGTCGCCAGTACCAACAACAGCGTCAACCTCTGGTAATGACTCAAAAATTTCATTTTTATATCGTTGTGCCATACAGCCAGTAACGATTATACCTTTTAGGTTTCCGTCTGTTTTATAATCAGCAATACGTAAAATATTGTCTATAGCCTCTTGATTAGCATCAAGGATAAACCCACAGCTGTTGACAATAACAATGTCTGCATCACTTTCATCAGGTGTAACAACATAGCCTTCTTCCTCGATAAGTCCAAGCATAACTTCACTATCCATAAGGTTTTTATCACAGCCAAGCGATACAAACGCAATTTTTACATTTTCCAAAGAAGTACCTCCTTATTTTGGTCTTTTATTTTCGAAACTTTAAAATCTTAAAACCTTGAGACTTTGCCCCAAGGTTTAGATTGTTAAAAACTTAAATTTTAAATTTAGGCTTTGGCTGTTAAAAGTCATAAACCTTTTGAAAATATTTATGTCGATTTTAGTATTTTAAGATGTCAAGAATATTTTCGCCGTAAATACCTTCCCAGTAAACTTTGTTATCCATAAAGTATTTTAAAATAACATTTCCGAAACCAGAGTTGATGTCTTCAAGCTGTTGTTGATAATCTTGAACTTGACTCATAAATGCCTCGTTGCTTCTGTCATAGAAGTTTTGTGGATTTTCTGTTTTAGAGAAGTTAATGAGGTTTTTGATAAGATTTACATAATCTTCAAGATATGAATTAGCCTCTTCTAAACCAGCTGGAGCTTTAAGTTCTAAAATTTTGTCTAAAATACTTTCTATATCTGTATAAATCGCCTCATTTATTTTAGGACTAAGTGTTTTAGAATAGCTACCAAGGTTTGCAACGTTGTCTAAAACAGCATCTTCAAGTGGTTCGGCAGTAGTTCGAAGTTCGTCCATAAGAGATATAAGTGTTTTAAAATATTGTTGTTCGTCCATTCCGATATTGTTTATTGAGTTATCAACACCATCAGCTTTGTTATAGTAAATAGAAACAGTCTTTGTAGCACTGTCCCATTCAACAGTTGCGTCAATTGATTCTGCTATAGCACGTAAAGGAATCATAAGTCTGCTGTTTAAAATTTGAGGTGCAACGTCAATGTCAAATGTTTTTGTGTTTGCTGTAATTCTTTTGAGGTTTTCAGTAACAGTTATGTCTTTCAAGCTGTTAGAAATTTTTGCACTTCTTGATACATCGTCCCAAGTAACATCAAATCCCATAGAGTCAAAAACACCTCTTAAAGGTATAAGTGTTCTTCCATCAACGATTTCTGCACCCTGGTCAACAAATTCAATTTTATCTCCGTTTACTTTAACGGTAATATCATTGGCTGCAAAAACAGATGTTGAAATTAAAGCTGAACCAATGATTGTAATAGCTGTAACTAATACTTTTTTTAGTTTCATATTTCTTCCTCCGTAATTTTTATTTTTTGTTAAATATCAAGTACATTAATTTTATCAAATAAACAAAATATAATCAATATACATATTTGATAATTTTGCTAAAGTGACACTACCTGTGAGCTTGCACAAGCAAAAATGATTTAATTTTTTTAGTCCTCAAGTCCGTCAATATCTTCAAGCCCGTCTAGGTCACCTAAATTTTTAAAATTAAAATCGTCATCTTCGGCAATATATTTTTCTATGTTGTCCTGAAAAGATTGTATGTCCTTTAACATTTCATCAAAACTGAGTGTTGGCTCAACTTCAGCAAATTCCTCGTATATCTCGTATAACTTTGATGTGTTGCAAGTTCTTATGTATATGTAGGCTAAATCAAGCAGTATCGCAAGATGTAAATCTCTGTTGTTTATAACGTTTTCAAGACATTCTTTTAACGTTGTTTCGGCAAGTTCATAGTTTCCCTCGTTTATGTAAACTTTGCAAAGTATTGATGTATCCCTTATAACTTCTTCGCTGTTTACTCCAAGCAACTTTTTCTTGATTTCAAGACTTTCAAGATATTTTTGTTTTGCACGTTTGTAATCACCTTTTTTGAAGTAAATGTCAGCTATATTTTTTAGGTTTGAAGCATAATAAAGGTGGTTTTCGCCAACAATATTTTTGATGATGTTGAGTGCCTTTATTCGTAATGTCAATGCTTTATTTTCGTTTCCACAGTGCATATAGGAGTTTGCAAGCTTGTTTAGTGCCTCTGCATAGTATGGGTGTTCCTCTCCTATGTGCTTTTTGATTAACTCAACCGATTTTTCATAGCAAGTTTTTGCCTCAACAAAATTTTTGCATTTTTCGTATATAAATCCTATGTAGTATAAGTTTTTCAAATATTCTTCGGACATTGCACCTGTTGCTTTTTTTATTATGTCAAGTGCTGATACAAAATATTCAGTTGCGTTCTCATACTCCTCTTTTTCCTCAAGGTCGTAACCAATTAAGTTAAGGTTGTCGGCATAATCTAAATCTTTTGTTGTTCGGCTGTTTAATGCTATCTTGTGATATTTAACAGCGTTATCATAATCGTCAATATCATAGTATGCACTGCCGAGATTTGAAATACTGTCGATAAGCTTAGGGTTGTCTGGCTCTAATAGCTTTTTGCGAATTTCATAAACTTCTTTGAAATATTCAAAAGATTCTTTGTGGTCGCCAAGTATGTTTAGGTCAATGGCTAAATTGTTTATTATATCGGAATATTCAATTGTTTTTCCAAGTTGCTCCTTAACTATTTTTGCAGATTGCTTATATAGGCTTGTTGCCTTTAGTATGCGACCCTCTTTTGAATATACACAAGCTAAGTTGAAAGCGTCATCAGCATAAAATATTGTCTGTGTACCAGAGTCTTTTTCGTATATTTTTAAAATTTGCTCACCTATGTCAATAGTTTTAGTTAAATCGCCAGACTCATACATTTTTAAAAATTTTTTTCTCAATCTATAAAGTTGGTTTGTATACATTAGAAATCCCTTTCTTTCAATATCTGAAAGGCCTCTTTTATTACAGAAAAGGAAAAACCTTTTCTGGCTAAAAAGCCTTCAATTCGTCTTTTTTCTTTGATGTCGTAATCATAAACGCCATACTTTCTTTCGACAAGCGAAACGGCTCTCTCTGTTTCGTCTACAGAATTTTCCATAACGACCCTTTCTATTATCTCATCGGAAACACCTTTTTGTTTAAGTTCAAATCGTATTCGTGATACACCAAGACCACTTAAATTGAACTTGTCACGAAAAAAGGCAGACGCATAAGCATAATCATCGATGTAGCTGTATTTTTGAAGTAACCTTATAACTTTAGCTATAATATCATCAGTGTATTCTTTTTCACGGAGCTTAACAATAATCTCTTTACGGGTCCTTTGCTTAAAGCTTAAAAATTTTATTGCAGTATCTCTGGCTTTTTGAAATACAATGTTGTTTTTTATAAATTCAACCTTTTCTTCTGAAATTTCTTTGCAATCAAAAAGTTTGTAGTAAAGTACATCGATTTCATCAAGACCAAAGGCAAATTGACCGTCAATAAAAATAGAGTAGCGTTTAGGATTATTTTTTTGTTTTTGAACATCTGTAACTATCAAATTTATCACCTAACAATCTTTTTTTAAAACTTAAAAATAAATGAGCAAAAAGACGTTTGGCTTGGATTTGTAATAACAAGCCGTTAATGTTTTATCACTAACAATGATTATATCAAATTTTATGAAACAATTCAAATTTTTAATAAAAAAAGTTGCGACAAATTTAATAAAATGTTATACTTAAAAGAACGTGAGTCAAAACCACAAAACCTTAAAATTAAAATACTAGGAAAAGGGTGAATATAAAAATGAAATTAAAGAAATTGAAAATTGTTTTTTTTGCATTAGCATTTTCAATTTTCGCACAAAGCATAGCTGTAGTTGGTGAAGAATTAAAAATAGGTGACCCTATAGGTCTTTACAAAAATGTATATGACGCAAACTATGCCGGAGAAATCGAGAAACAAGAAACAACCGAGGCAAAAGATACCCACAAAATAACACCATTTGAAGAAGTTGTATCTAGCGAAAATGGTGGTGTTGTTACAAACCAAAAAAATGTATATCTTGGAAATGGCGATTTCTACTGGTTCAGAAGATATATATTCAAAGAAACACTTCCAAACGGTGGAAGATTTAACGCTGGAATCACAATCCCAGGTAATACAATCGAAATAAGATACGTTGACCCTGTAACAAAACAATGGGTTTTAACAAGTGACTTAAATAAACTTAAAAATGTTAAAACAACACTTTATATAAACACAGATACAAATAGTGCAATACTCAGCGTTCCGGCTGTTTATCGAAACTTGTTTACAAATTCAACTTTAGAGGTACTTCGAGAAGACGAACACCCTATTGCGATAACTCACGATAACGGCGTATATACAATTTCTTTTAGTTTTCCAAAGGATTCATCAAAGATAGGCGAAATATGGTGTTTACAATCCCAAAATAAGTTAGTCGATTGGACAAACCAAAACAATTATAACTACTTAAGAGTACACGACCTTTCACTTGAAAGACGCTGGTCTTGGGACGGATATTACTTTAAAACACCAGCAAACTATAATCCATCTGGTGAAAATATTTTATATAAACATTCTGCAAACTATACAGGTGCGTCTTTTGCAAGATATGGCGAGTGTCAATTGGCGATAGATTTAGGCTATGTTATGACAAGCACTTGTTTAAAAAATCAAAATGAAGAGGGTTTTTGGCCAACAGGTCCATCATCAGAATGGTTATTGTCTGACTTCGACATAGGAACATA
Source organism: uncultured Eubacteriales bacterium (assembly GCA_902496345.1). Lineage (GTDB taxonomy): Bacteria > Bacillota > Clostridia > Lachnospirales > CAG-274 > MGBC114079. The sequence continues at coordinate 1,816 of CABVAP010000048.1, read as the reverse complement.
TTTCTATGACACAAGATTTTCGACAGACTTTGCGATAAACTTGATTTTTGCATATAAAAGATATGAGTATCAGCCATTTTTAGATGGTGCAAAAAAATATGCCGAATACTTCTTAAAACACGCACAAAATAATCATTATGAATTTGGCGATGGTTGGCTTATTGAGGACTATTCTGCAAACTCAAAACAAGAAGCACACAAAAGAACCCACGTGTCATTAAATCATCAGGTTAATGAGATGAACTTTTTGTACTATCTTTACAATGAAACACAAGATACAAGATATTACGACTTAGCAGACAAGATGTTGAAGGGAATTGACAACACAAAATATAAATGGGTACTTTCTGACGGAAATTTAAACTATGCGTTAATGTATAACGGAACATACAACACAATGGTAGATTACCCATATTTAACATATAACGACCTTTTTGAGCTTAGACAGATTTTAACAAGCTATGGAATCCAAAACGTGACAATCAATTACCTTATGGAAACAAAGAAGGCATATATGGATTCACACGGAATTACAGAATACAGAAAACAATAAACAAAATAAAAAAAGAAAACAAAAATAAACGACAAAGCAAACTAATTGAGGAGGATATTATTATGAACGAAAAACCAGTTGTAGGAATAATTATGGGAAGCGACTCAGATTTACCTGTTATGCAAGAGGCAGCAAAGGTTATGGACGAATTTAAAGTGCCTTATGAAATAACTGTAGTTTCTGCACACAGAACACCAAAAAAAATGTATGACTATGCCGAAACAGCAAGAGAAAGAGGTCTAAAGGTAATAATCGCAGGAGCTGGTGGAGCTGCTCATTTACCAGGAATGACGGCAGCGATAACAACAGTTCCTGTTATAGGTGTTCCTGTGAAAACAAGAGCGTTAAGTGGTGTTGACTCACTTTATTCAATCGTTCAAATGCCAGGTGGTATACCTGTTGCAACCGTTGCGATAAACGGTGCAAAAAATGCTGGTCTTCTTGCTGTTCAGATGTTAGCTAGTTTTGACGATGAATTACATAAAAAAGTAATTGATTACAAGAAAAATTTAGAAGCATCTGTAGAGGCTAAAGCAGAAAATTTAGAAAAATTAAATTATTCAGCATATATCGAAAAATTTCTTTAAAAAAATGTGTAAAAACACTTGAAATCAGAAAAAAAAAAAGTTATAATTATAGCTACAAAAATTTAATGTTAGTAACCGGTTAGCTAGCTATTGAATTTAGTAAAATTGTAACTGTAATTTTATAATTTTTATGACTTGGAGGATAAATATGGACTACAATAAAATTATAGGTTCAAACATCAGATTTGAACGTCAAAAAAGAGATTTAACAATTGAAGAACTTTCAGAAATTTTAAACATTGCTCCTGGATTTTTAGGACTTATCGAAAGAGGTCAAAGAGGAACAAGTATCAAAAATTTATGTAAAATAGCTGAGTTTTTCAGTATTTCTTTAGACCAGCTTATAACTCGTCCTGCTGGTACTGTAATCAAAACAGACGAAGAAATCCTCGCTGAAAAAACAGAGGCTGCACAGCTTGAAGAAAGATATAATACAGCGACAAGTCTTATTCACGGTCTTAATTTAATCGAACTTGATTTTGTAATCACTACAATCAAGAGTATGAGAAAACTCACAAAAAGAGTAGCAGACGCTAACGAAGAAGAATAAATCGTAAAAACAAAGTATGGACAGATTTTTTAATCTGTCCTTTTTTTATATAAATTGGGGGTTTGTCAATTAAGACCGTGGGGCTTTGCCCCACCACCCTACTAGCTTTCAGCACTTTTGCTACGC
>CABVAP010000047.1 GCA_902496345.1 uncultured Eubacteriales bacterium | reverse complement strand
CATATTATGAAAAAGACGCTGATACTTTCGCTACACTTCTACTTATTTCAGATGACGATATAAAAGATTTTATTACCTATGAATACACTACTCAAGACATTGCAAGAAACTACGGGATTTCAGAAGAATTAATAAAATTAAGACTAAAATATTTTGAAAATTAGCAACAAAAAAGCTCACCTGTGTTGCCACACTAGTGAGCCAAAGGAATTAAAACTATTAGCGAGTTTCACTCCATAACACTATTATACAAAATATAACAAATTTTGTAAACATATTTTAGGAGGAATTTGATATGGATTTTGCAGACCAAATAAAACAATTTTCAAAGAGAATCGAAACACTAAAGACAACTATAAAAACAGAAGAAGCTACTAAAACTTCTTTAATACTTCCATTTTTTACAATGCTAGGGTATGATGTTTTCAATCCTTTTGAATTTGTTCCCGAATTTGTTGCAGATGTAGGAACAAAAAAAGGCGAAAAGGTAGACTATGCAATAATGCAAGATAATGAACCCATAATTATAGTTGAGGCAAAGGCTTGCAATTCAGAACTCAATAGTAAACATATAAATCAATTATTTAGATATTTTTCAGTTACTAATGCACGCTTTTGTATATTGACAAATGGCATTATATATCGTTTCTACTCTGACATAGATGAAACTAACAAAATGGACTTAATTCCATTTCTTGAAATAAATCTATTACACTTAACAGAAAAAAATATAAATGAACTAAAACATTTTCATAAATCAGAATTTGACATAAAAAACATTTTAAGCAATGCAGCTGAATTAAAATACTCTGCCCTAATGAAAAATGCTTTATCCGAACAAATCAACAATCCCTCTGACCAATTTATTAAATCCATAATAAAAGACATCTACTCAGGGATAAAAACTCAAACAGTTATAGAAAAGTTTCGACCCATTATTAAGGACGCCTTTAATGAGTATATAAATGATATACTTGAAGAAAAACTTAAAAATATTATAAATTCCCCTAATAACGAGAGTGCAATTACAATTCAAGATTCTGTGCCTGAAAAAGTAGTAGAACGTAATTTTTCTGACAGAGAATTAGATATGTTAGATTACATAAAAAATAATATTTTATATGATACAGATGACATAACTTTTAAGAAAACAGATAATTACGTAGCAATCCAGTTAGGCAATAATAATCGAAAATGGATATGCCGAATATTTATAAGAAGTAGTAATACACACCTTTTTGTATTGCATAAATTTGGAGATTATGAATGCGAATATACATTTGACGAAGTTTCTCAATTGCTACAAATTTCAGAATTAATACGAGAAGTTTCTAACCATTGTCTTAAAGGAACAAACTAATAAAACCATACTAGGCAAAGTTGTTGAATCAAAAGTTAAATTTTAACATAAAAAGCTCATCTGTGTTATTACACTGGCGAGCCAAAATAGTTAATATTAAACCAATAAATTTAAACCCGTCAAATTCGACGGGTTTAATCTACCCCCAAAACGAGAGGAAGTGATTTTATGGCAAAAACGAAAACCAAAGGAAACGGTGAAGGTACCATATACAACAACGGTAAATATTGGGTTGGGCAGATAACAATCGGTCGTGACCTTGAAACAGGCAAAATAAAGAGGAAATCCTTTTATGGCAAAACAAAAAAAGAAGTTCACGAAAAAATGATTCAGACAAAATACGAACTAAATAACCAAATATACATAGAACCATCTAATATGTACGTTAGTGAGTGGGCGAGATACTGGCTAGAAAATTTCAAAAAACCAGAGCTTATGGACAGCACATACGAAAAATATTATAGACTTATAAAAGTTAGAATTGTAGAGCCTTTTAAATATATAAAGCTAAAGGACCTAAATTCAATTGAAATACAAAGCTACCTAAATAAATTACAGAGCGAAGATTTAACAGATAGATATATAGCGTCTATATATAAGAAGCTCAATGCTATGTTAAAAAAAGCCGTAGATTTGGATTTAATTCGTAAAAATCCTTGTACAGGCGTTGTACTTCCTAAATCAGGTAATCAAAAGAAAGTTAATGTTTTTACGAAAGAAGAACAAAATAGATTTGTTAAACAATGCGAAAAAGATTTTTACGGTAAAATTTTTATTTTTCTATTGGGAACGGGTATGAGAATAGGAGAAGCTTTAGCTTTAACGTGGAATGATATTGATTTTGAAAAAGAATTTATAAATGTATGCAAGACAGCGACAGAAGTTTATGGCAAAGTCGTTGTACACAACAAGACAAAAACACCTGCCGGAAAAAGAAATATTCCAATAAGCCAAAAAATCAAAAATCTATTACAAGAACTATATAACGAACAAAATAAAGAACTCAACACTTCACAACTTGTATTTTATGATAAAAACTACAATCATATAAAATCATCAAATCTAAGATACAAACTCAAAGCACGTTGCAAAAAAGCAAATGTCACTTGTTTAAATATTCACGCATTAAGACATACATTCGCAACAAGGGCAATAGAGCAAAATATTAACATAAAAGTTTTAAGTACAATTTTAGGTCATTCTGATATAAGTATAACATTAAACACATATTCCCACGCACTCGAAGAATTTCAAAAAGAAACACTAAAGAAAATAGATATATTTCAATAATGCAATTAAAAGTTATTGCATTACTATTGCATTACAAAGAATATTTTCAAACAAAAAAAGACTTAAAACTCTTATTTATCTAACAATTAATAAATATTTGCTCACATTCGTCCGGAATACAGAAACCTCTTGACTGAACAGTAAGATTTACAATTCTAAAGAGTTTGATTATTGTAAATAAACCAATAGTGATAAATACCTCGCTTGGTTCAGAGTTGCTATCACCGTTACAGCAGCAGCAATTGCTGTATCTAAGCTCAGCAGCTAAAGGAACAGCCTTAGACTCAGTTAAAACAAATGGGTCTGCATCGATGTCGTGGGATTCGTGAAGACAGCTAAATAAATCTGTTGAAACAACAATGTCAGAGCCGATAGAACCAAATAAAGTAATTTTCTTTGTAAAGATACTGTTAGCACAGATACTACCAATAACTTCTCCGTCAGCCTCTCTAAATGTTAATTTGTAAATGAATACATATTTAAGTGTAATATCCCAAAAACCATTTTTGAAAGGATTAGGTTCTTTTCCAATAACGATTACTTTTTTAACTTTCAAATGTTCAATGGAAACACTGGCAGCATTGTCTGGTGGGTCAATAATATCACCCTCCATAATTGTCTGGTTTCCAAGAACAGTTGTAACGGCTGCTCTTGCAGGGCCAATATCATCGCTTGTAAGGCAGTCTTGAATTCTACAAGAGTCATATACTTTCAAGGCAACGATACATTCTTCTCTAAGTCTTCTTAAATCAGAAACATTTCCGTTTTCTTCGCAATTTCTATCTAATTCAAAAACACCCATAATAAAAATCCTCCTTATTTTTGATTTTGCTTTATTTCTCTCCTAATACCATAATATTAGATAAGACAAAATTTGTTCCAAAATAAAGAGGATTATTTTTTTATTTAATTATGTTTTTAAGTTCGTTTATAAGTGAGTTCATCTCGTCATCTGTACCGATTGTAATTCGTAAATATTCACTTATTCTAGGCTTTTTAAAGTATCTAACGAAAATATTTTTCTTTTTAAGTTCTTCAAAAATAAATTCAGCTTTAACATTAGGGTTTGTTGTAAATATGAAATTACTTTTAGACGGAATAGTGTTAAATCCAAGTTTAGAAAGTTCAGAAACAACTCTTTCCCTAGTATTAATTATTTTTTGAGTACATTCATTAAAATATTCTCTATCTTTAGCACTAGCAGTTGCGATAACTTGTGACAATGAATTAAGTGTATAAGAATTAAACGAATTTTTAACAGCTTCAAGGTAGCCAACAAGTTCCTCACTACAAATAGCGTAACCAACTCTTATACCAGCCAAAGCTCTTGATTTAGAGAAAGTTTGCACAATAACAAGGTTGTCATATTTTTGGAGTAAAGAAACAGCAGACGTTCCGCCAAAATCGATATAAGCCTCATCAACAATAACAATAACATCTTTGTTATTTTGGATAATTTCTTCAAGTTCAGAGAGTTCCATATACCTTCCTGTCGGTGCATTAGGGTTAGTAATGACAACCCCACCGTTCTCCCTAAAGAAATCTTCCTTTTTAATTTTAAACTCATCGTCAAGAGGTACACATTCATAAGGAATATTATAAAGATTACACCATACGTCATAAAAAGAGTAAGTTATATCAGGGAATAAAATAGGTTTCTCAGAATTGTAAAAAGTCTGAAAACACAAAGCTATAACTTCATCAGAACCGTTTCCAAGAAAAATATTTCTTTTTTTAACGTTATAAGTTTCAGCAAGAGCCTCTTTAAGTTCATCACATTTAAAGCTAGGATATAAACGAAGTTTATCCTCATCATATTGCTCGATAGCCTTTTTAATCATAGGTGACGGAGGATATGGACATTCATTCGTATTAAGCTTTATCATATTTTTAGCGTTAGGCTGTTCGCCAGGAACATAAGGGTCAATTTTTCTTATTTTAGAAAACCATAATTTGTTCATCAAAATAATTCTCCTTTTATATATCATTTAAGTTCAAATTTATATCCTACTCCCCAAACGGTCTTAATCCCCCAAGAATCGTCATAAGGCATTTTTTCACGTATTCGTTTAACGTGTACGTCAACCGTTCTTGTATCGCCCATAAACTCATATCCCCAAATTTTATCAAGAAGTTGCTCTCTAGTAAAAACTTGATTAGGGTGTTTAGCCAAGAAATTCAAAAGTTCAAATTCTTTAGGGGGAAGCTCAAGCTCTTCCCCGTGATATGTAACGACATAGTTAGATTCATTTATTGTCATATTTGGCACAACAATTTGTTTACTAACCTCTGTAACCTCTTTATACTCGTATCTGCGTAAAACAGCTTTAACCCTAGCAACAAGCTCTTTGCTATCAAAAGGTTTAACGATGTAGTCATCTGCCCCAAGTTCAAGACCTAGAACTTTGTCAAAAACTTCTCCTTTAGCCGTAAGCATAATAATAGGAACCTTGCTTATCTGTCGAATTTCTCTACATACTTGATAACCGTCCATCTCCGGCAACATAATATCAAGCAAAACAAGATGTGGAGAATATTTAGAAAATTCCTCAACGGCTTTTCTACCACTGTAAACTTGTTTAGTATCATATCCTTCTTTAGCTAGGTATAATGCGATAAGTTCAGAAATATGAACATCATCGTCAACAATCAAAATTTTCATTTTTTCTGTCAAGAACAATCCCCCCTTGTCAAAGAAAATTTTCAAAAAATACTACTAGCATTATTATAATAACTTATATGTTTTCAAAATTCCCTCGATGTCGCTATCTATTTCCTCAAAAACCTGTAAAGCACCTTCACAATATCCAATATCGTGGTCAGTAAAATAGGTCTTTTGATTTCTCATTGCTACTGCCGAACATCTGTATTTAAACACAAGGTCTTTTATTTTTTCAAGGGCAAGCATTGAATTAATAGTCATAACAAGTGTTTCATTTTTTTTCGGGTCATTTTGAACTGTAGGCAAAACTTCATTTTTCAAGATTTCTATGCGTTCTTTTCCGTTCATAGTCGTTCACCCCAATCAGATTAGTTAAATAGCTTCTGTCAATTTCTATAAAGTAAGTGAAAATATTATAAAAGCCAAAACTTAAAACAAAGCAAGGTTCTATTTAATATATTAGTAGTATTATACAATTTTTCAAACAATTTTTCAACAATTTATTTTATTTTTAATAGAAATGAAATAAATCATAACAAAAAAATACTAGAAATAATCGTGCATAATACAATTAAGTCACAAAAAAGTAAAATTATCTGCAAATTATAAACTTTATTACTTTAATTCAACGATAGTAACACCGGATTCGCCCTCACCATATTGCCCAATTCTAAAACTTTTAACGTGAGCATTTTTGCGTAAAAATTCTTGAATGGCACTACGTAACACCCCTGTACCTTTTCCGTGGATAATGGTAACAGGTGAAATTCCGGCAAGATAAGCGTCATCTAAATATTTATCAGTTTTTTCGATAGCCTCTTCAACCATAAGTCCTCTTAAATCAACTTCAGGTGAAATATGTTGAGATTTTCTAGCTTTAACATTCATAGAATATTGCTTAGCTGTAGCCTTTGGAGTATCTTCTGACTTATCAATAGATAGATTTGTTATGTTGACTTTAACTGTCATAATACCGGCACGCACAGTAACATCACCTTTAGAATCAGGAGGATTTACTACTATGCCAGATTGATTTAAAGTGTGTATAAACACCTTGTCACCTTTAACAAGTTTTTTAGGCACCTTGTGTTTATCTTTATTTTTGTTTAATTTAGTGAGTTTATCATCAACTTTTGAAAGTTTATCTTTAAGAGCTTTTCTTTTGCCCTCCATATCCCCACTATTTTTTTGTCTAAGCATTTTCTGCATATCTTTTATAATTTGGTCAGCCTCTTCTTTTGCGTCAGCGAGCAATTGCCTTGCATCTTCATTAGCCTTTTTAATAATCTTGTCACGCTGTTCTCTTGTTTTTCTCTTTTGATTTTCAAATTCTTTTTTAAGTTTTTCAGCTTCTATTCTGTATTGCTCTGCTCTTTCTTGTTCAACAACGATAGATTTTTTACTTATTTCAAGGTCAGTAATAACATCTTCAAAACGAGCGTCTTCGTGGCTTAAAACTTCTTTAGCATTTTCAATAATAAAATCAGGAAGTCCAAGTCTAGACGAAATAGCGAAAGCATTACTTTTCCCTGGTATACCAATAAGTAAACGATATGTTGGACAAAGGGTTTGAACATCAAATTCACAAGAAGCATTTTCAACCCCTTCTGTTGTAATCGCATAAACTTTAAGTTCACTATAGTGAGTTGTAACAGCTGTACGGATTTTTCTGTTGTGTAAATATTCAATTATGGCAACAGCAAGAGCAGCACCCTCTGTTGGGTCAGTACCTGCACCAAGCTCATCAATAAGTACAAGAGATTTGTCAGTAACTTCGTCTAATATTCTTACGATATTACTCATATGAGAAGAGAAAGTACTAAGGCTCTGCTCAATACTCTGTTCATCACCAATATCAGCAAAAACGTCTTCAAATACAGATAGTTCAGAATTATCAAAAGCAGATATGTGAAGACCTGCTTGCCCCATAAGAGTAAATAAGCCTATTGTTTTTATAGATACAGTTTTACCACCTGTGTTAGGTCCGGTAATAAGCAATGTTGTAAATTCATCACCAAGGTAAATATTAGTTGGAACAACCTTTTCAGGGTCAAGTAAAGGGTGTCTGGCTTTTTTGATGTTTATATATCCCTTTGTATTAAACACAGGTTCAGTTCCGTTCATACTAATTGACAATTCACCTTTAGCAAAAACAAAATCAAGATGAGTAAGTATTTCGATATTTGAGCTAAGTATATCCCTAAACTCATTTACTCTTTCAGATAACTTTCTTAAAATTCTTTCAATTTCAACTTTTTCATCTGAGTGAAGTTCTTTTATTTTGTTGTTAAGCTGAACAACGCTCATAGGCTCCATAAACACAGTTGCACCGGTTGCTGATTGGTCGTGGACCATACCACTAAAGCTATTTCGATATTCCTGTTTAACAGGAACACAATAACGTTCATTTCTTATTGTAATAACTGGGTCTTGAAGCATATTTTTATAAGTTTGGGAATGAATAATAGCTGTAAGTTGTTCTTTTATTCTGTCATTAGACACCTTTATGTTTCGTCTAATTTCTCTTAACTTAATACTAGCCTCGTCTGCAATTTCAGTATCAGATATAATACATCTTGAAATATCTTTTTCAAGTTCATCTATTGTTTCAATCATTCCAAATTGAGGTTCAAGAATTTCAAATACATCATTTTTGCTTTCATTTTTAGCATAATTTTTTGCTTTTCTTGAAACATATAAAAATTCACCAATGTCAAAAAGTTCCTTTATTGATAAAACACCACCAACAGAAACTCTTTTTAAGTAAGGTGAAATATCTCTAAGCCCACCAAGCGATAATGAGCCTTTTTTAAGAATCATACTAACCGATTCTGATGTTTCTTTTTGCCAATACAAAATATCGTCTATATCGTTAGATGGTTCAAGATTTTCAGCAAGTCTTTTTCCCATTTCCGAAATAGCATAACCTTTTAATTTATCAATAATTTTATTGTATTCTAAAGTAGATAAAACTTTCTTATTCATAAAAATCCTGCCTTTTATGTATTTTTTTAAGTTATTTTCAAAAACTATTGCAAAAATCAAAATATTGTTTTAGAATAGTAGTATGAACGAGTATCCTCGTCTACAAATTAATTATAACATATAAATGCAAATCAATACACATATTTTTTTACAATTTAAAATAATTTCCACAAGCTACCAATTATTTAGTCTTATAATCTTTAATCTATATATTAAAAAAGGGGATTTAATAAATGAATTTAGACGTAAGAGAAATTTATGCTGGTATAATAAGTAACATACAAAGTAAAGTACCTGTTCCTTTTGCAACTAATGTAACAAAAGCAGACTCTTTAACATCAGACTCAGCAGTTTCTGTTGAGCCTACAACAGACTCTTTTCAAACTGTTTTGGAAAATTACATACAAAATGGTGAAACAGGCTCAACTCCAGAAATTTCAGCTGCGATAGATTCTGCGATAAAGACAGCAGCTGCAAAATATGGTGTTGAAGAATCATTGATAAAAGCTGTAATTCAGCAAGAAAGCAATTTTAATCCTAATTCTGTTTCATCATCTGGAGCAAGGGGGCTTATGCAGTTAATGCCTGCAACAGCACAGTCTTTAGGCGTAACAGATTCTTTTGATATAAATCAAAACATAGATGGTGGTACAAAATATTTAAGACAAATGCTTGATACATTCGGCAATGACACATCTCTCGCACTTGCAGCATACAACGCTGGTCCGGGAAATGTAAAAAAATATAACGGTATTCCACCTTTTTCTGAAACTCAAAACTATGTGCCAAAAGTTTTGAATTACCAAAAACAATATATGGCAAGCCAGTATAAAGCAAATCAATATAAATAGTCAAAAATACCGTGGAAATATCCACGGTATTTTTGATTTGATATTTTCAGTTATAAACCTCACAAAACTTTGAATTAACGCATACCTAACTTTCAATACTTTTGAGTAACAAAAAGTTTCAAAAACTTTAAATTCCGTAAAAAAGCCACATTTAAGCAAAAATGTATCAGGAAATTATTTTCCTGATACGGCTTTCAATCCTACTATCAATAAATAACTATAACGACATTTGCTCATATAGCTTATCTTTTTCGATAAGCCTATTTTTAAGTTTCTCTATTTCCATTCCATACTCTGCCATCATTTTTCCATTACAAGTTATGAAATACTTTGCTCTTTTCAGAACAACATTAAGCTTTTTCAAATTGTCAAAATTCAAGTTTGCGACCCTTCTTGCAGACAAAATTTTGTAAGCAGATTTTACACCAATGCCTGGCACTCGCAAAAGCATTTCAAGGTCAGCCTTGTTTATTTCAACAGGAAATAAATGAATATTTCTCAAGGCCCATTGACATTTAGGGTCTAATCCAAGTTCTAAATTTTCTTTTTCGCCCAAAATTTCATTTGAATTAAATCCATAATATCGTAAAAGCCAATCAGCCTGATAAAGCCTATGTTCACGCAACATAGGTGGTTTACTGACAGGAAGAAGTTTATTTTTATCGGTAACCGGTATATAAGCCGAATAAAAAACTCTTTTAAGTTCAAATTTGTTATAAAGTCCCTCGGCAAGTTTTAAAATTGTTTTATCATCGTCTGGAGTTGCACCAACTATCATCTGTGTGCTTTGACCGGCTGGTACAAATTTAGGTGCATTTTTATAGAGTACAATGTCGTTTTTATTTTCTTGAATTGAATTTTTAAGTGCTTTCATAGGTTGTAATATAGCTTGTTTGCTTTTGTTTGGAGCAAGAAGTTTAAGGCTTTCATTTGACGGGAGTTCAATGTTTACGCTCATTCTATCGGCAAGGAAACCCGTTTTTTGTATAAGAGTTGGGTCGGCTGATGGTATCGCTTTAACGTGTATATATCCATTGAATTTATATTTGTTTCTTAAAAGATAAAGGGTATTGTATAATAATTCCATTGTGTAGTCTGGACTTTTGAACACGGCAGAACTTAAAAATAACCCCTCGATATAGTTTCGTCTATAAAAATTCATAGTAAGCTCTGCGACTTCTTCCGGTGTAAACATAGCTCTTTCAACATCATTTGAACTTCTGTTCACACAATATTGACAGTCATAAGAGCAAAAATTAGTAAGCAAAATTTTAAGTAACGATATACACCTACCGTCACTAGAAAAGCTATGGCATATACCACAAACTTCCGTATTTCCTAACGCACCAGCCTTTCCACCTCTTTTAGCACCACTTGACGTACAGGCAACATCATACTTTGCTGCCCCCGATAAAATCCTTAACTTTTGATTAATTTCCAAAAAAATCACTCCAAACAAAAATTCAACATTTTAAACATTAATTCTTCTATAGACTAGATTATATCATATAACAATTCAAAATGCAAATATTTGTTTGTATTTTTTTGTTTATTTCGCTCAAATCTTCATATTTATAGAGCAAGTTCATAAATATTGCAAATATCTTTTTTGTCAAGTTTTTTAAAATTACCAGTCAACCCTCTACCAACAAGGCATTTTTCTGCCATTTCTTCAAAATTAGAATTATCAATGTTAACTTCGTGCAATCTTGTAGGAAGTCCAAGAGATTTATACCAATTTTCAAGTCTTTTAATCATTTCATTTATAGTTTTTTCTTTTTCGTTGTATGCAAAATCAACGTCAAATACTCTGTGTGCAAACTGCAAAAACTTGTCTGGATTTTCTTTGTATACATATTTCATCCAAGCAGGAGTGATTATAGAAAGGCCGGCACCGTGTGTAAGGTTGTATAATGCACTAAGTTCGTGTTCTATGTAATGAGATGCCCAGTCCCCTATTCTACCTGTATTTAATAATCCATTGTGTGCAAGTGTTCCGACCCACATAATTTCTGCCCTAACGTTGTAATCTGTAGGGTTTTCAATAGCTAAAGGTGCATTATTAATAACTGTCTTCATAGACGCTTCAAGCAGTCTATCAGTAAAGTCAACATTTTCAACCAAAGTAAAATATCTTTCCATAAGGTGAGATAAAATATCTGAACAGCCACAAGCAGTCTGATAACTAGGAAGCGTATAAGTAAGTTCTGGATTTAATATTGAAAATTTAGGTATATATTTTGTTGAACTTATACTTCTTTTAAATAAATTTTCTTCGTTTGTAATAACACTACTTGTTGAGCTTTCAGAGCCTGTCGCTGGAATAGTAAGTATAACACCAATAGGAACTGTTTCTTTTATTTCTTTTTTTCTATCTTTAAAATATTCCCATATATCTTCATCAACTTTAGCTCCAACAGAAATAGCTTTAGCAGAATCAATAACACTTCCACCACCGACAGCGAGGATAAAGTCTATATTTTCCTTTTTACATATATCTATACCCTTTCTAACAAGCGACAAAACAGGATTAGGACAAACTCCACCAAGTTCAACAACTTCAATATTTTCTTCTTTGAGTGCTTTTATAACTTTGTCATATAGTCCATTTTTCTTTATAGAACCACCACCATAGTGTAAAAGTACCTTTTTGCCATATTGAGCAGTATATTTTCCAACATTAAGCTCTTCGCCCTTTCCAAAAATAATTCTTGCAGGATTATAAAATTGAAAATTTAACATTGTTTCCCTCCGTTTAAAATCTAAAAACCTTGGGCATTGCTACCCCAACGATAAAAAATATTTTTTGTAAATAATTAAAATTCACAATCAATTACAAAATCTTTTTCTATTTTATAAATATGTTGAGTTCAAGGCATAGCCCCAAGGTTTTTATTTTTTATTATAATTATTTATTTAAGATTTCATCAGCAAGTTCATTCATTTTTTGAACATCAACATCTTTCATTGTTGATTTAATACTAACCACATTTTCACAAATTGTAATATTTTTCATACTACTTAAAATTGAAGTCATAGTTTTAGCAGCCATAGGTGCCCAAGAACTATTTTCAATTATACCAACAGTACGATTTTGGTAAGCCTTATGAGAAAGTCTGTTGAGAAAATCTTCCATAGGAGGGAATACGCCTCCGTCATAAGTTGATGCAGCAACGATTAGTTTACTGTAACGAAAAGCATCTTCGATTGCCTCTGCCATATCATCTCTTGTAATATCGGCAAATACAACTTTTTTTGCACCTTTTTGATTCAAAATTTCCACCATTTTTTCAGCAGCTTTTTTAGTATTTCCGTGAATAGAAGCACAAGCAACTAAAACACCCTCGTCTTCTGGTTTGTAACTACTCCAAGTCATATATTTGTCAATATAGTAACCCAAATTTTCTTTTAAAATAGGTCCGTGCAATGGGCAAATTGTTTTAATGTCCAATGTACTGGCTTTTTTCAATAAAGTCTGAACAGGTGTACCATACTTTCCAACAATATTAAAATAATATCTTCTAGCCTCACAAGCCCAATCCTCATCAGTAGACAAAGCACCAAATTTACCAAAACCGTCAGCAGAAAATAAAACTTTTTCGCTAGTTTCATATTCAACCATTACTTCTGGCCAATGCACCATAGGAGCCATAAAGAATTTAAGAGTATGCTCACCAAGATTTAACTCTTCACCCTCAGCAACAGCCACACAACGATTTTCTAAATCATCAATATCAAAAAATTGAGGTAACATAGCTTTTGCTTTGTTGCTCAAAACAAGTTTAGCATTTTTATATTTGTCAGCAAATAACTTAATGTTAGCAGAATGGTCTGGCTCTAAATGTGAAATCACTAAGTAAGTAGGTTCTTTGCCAGATAAGGCATTTTCAAGATTAGCAAACCACTCATCTGTTTTTCTTGCATCAACTGTGTCCATAACAGCAATTTTTTCATCAAGAATAATATAAGAGTTATAAGAAACACCATTTGGAACAACGTATTGACTTTCAAAAAGGTCAATAGTCGTATCATCTACACCTATATATTTTATGGAATTTGAAATTTCAACATTACTCATTAGTAAAACCTCCTTAGTATAATTTATAAACTTAGTGTAAGTATAACACTATTTTAATCAAAGAGCAACTTGAAAAAAGTATTAAAAATATAATTTCCAAATATTTTTTTAAATATAATTTTTATTTAAAAAACCCTTTTATTTATGTTAGGTATGTGCTATAATTGTATGTGTCAATAGATTGGGAGAGTTGACCGAGTGGTTTAAGGTGCGAAACTCGAAATTTCGTGTTCTATTTGCATAGGACCTAGGGTTCGAATCCCTAACTCTCCGTATAAAAAAAATCTCTATGATAAATGTCAAAGTAACATTTATCATAGAGATTTTTTATTTTCATCACAACACAAAATAATAATTTTATACACAGAAAAAAACTGCCACACTGACAGTTTTTTCTATTAGGTATTTAATTAAAAAGGGATTTAGCCCAATAAAAATATTGGGCTAAGGAGAGGAGTATCTATATCAAATAAAAACTAATAATCAAAAATTAAAATATTAAAAACTATCTCCGTTATTTTCCATAAGAACAGCTTCACAAACAACTTGTTTTATGCCATTTCTTATTACTTTAATTTCAACTTTATCGCCAACATTTGCTTGACGAACAGCCTCTGTAAGCTGTGTTGGAGTAAATATAGGGGTATCATTAAAGCCTGTTATAATGTCAGACTCTTTAATACCAGCCAAGTCTGCTGCCCCACCTTTAACGACCTTCTCAACAATTACACCTGTTTGAGGAAGATTATTAGAGCTTGCAGCTTCTTCTGTAATTGATTTAACAGAAACACCTAAATAAGGAGATGATTTTTTGTTCATTATTTCTTCAATAACGGATTTTGCAACATTTGAAGATATGCTATACCCAACACCTTCAACGGTATAGTAAGAGTATTTAGCAGTGTTTATGCCGATTACTTCGCCATTTTTATTAATTAAAGCACCACCGTCATTACCTTCATTAATAGCAGCATCTGTTTGAATAACACTAAGTTTATCGGTATTTGTAATAGGAATATCTTTTTGAACAACACTAACTATTCCGCGAGTTGCTGTGTTACCGTCACCAAAGGCATTACCAACAGCGATAACGTCATCACCAACACTTAAAGTATCAGAGTCGCCAAAATATGCAACTTTCACAGACTCAATACCAACTTTTTTAAGTGCCTCTTTGTCCACAGAAATAACAGCAAGGTCAGCAAGCTGATGTTTTCCAACAAGTTTAGCTGTAACATATTTGTCATCGTCAAATCCAACGTGTACACTTGACGCACCGGATATAACGTGGTAGTTTGTTGCAATATAAACCTTTTTAGCTGTCTGATAAAAGATTATACCAGAGCCATTATACTGGGTATCAGAAGAATCACCTGATTGATTAGATTGTCCAAACAAGTTTTGCTGTTGCTCATCTTCCGAAATTGTGGTAATAGAAACAACTGATTTACTAACATTTGAGATAGGATTATCAGAATTTTCGCTATTATTTTCAGAACTGTCACTCAATAGAGTTGTATCTCCGTCCTTATTAGACAAAGACTCAGCGTATTCCTTTACTGTTGGATAAAAGTAGCCAACGCCAAAACCTACAGCGTTACCAACCACAACAGCTCCCAAAACAACAGCAGCAACTTTCAAAACAGCTCTCTTTTTTAACTTAATCAGATAACGATTTTTCTTTTTTGCTTTTTTCTCTCCATCATTGCTATTATCACCAATCTGAGAAAAATCCACCGTTTGATTAGTCATACCACCAACATTATCATTTATTTGGTTATCTATATCACAATTATTACTGTTATCTTTATTATTGTTGTTATTAAAATTATTTTCCATCTGTGATGCCTCCAATGAAATCAATAACACAAATGATAGAGTCAACAATATAAATAATATTGTCCATCAACCTCTATATTTATATTATATATTGAAATTTTGAATAAAATATGAACACAATGTTAATTTAATTAAAATAAATTAGAAATTGTAGGGATAAACCTTTTTTGGTAAAAAGAGTTCAAAAAGCAGTTTTGTGGTGGTTTTAGTTTTTGGTTTATAATCCGATTTCATCGGAAATCTATTTATTTGCCTACGGCGTGGTACTTGGCACCGGAAAGAAATCCGGA
>CABVAP010000046.1 GCA_902496345.1 uncultured Eubacteriales bacterium | reverse complement strand
CACAAAACTAGTTTTTTAAATCTTTTTACTTAAAAAGGTTCACCCCTACAAACCATAATTTAACTCTTTAAATTATTTTCTTATCTGACCGTTTCCAAAGATAACAAATTTTGTTGTTGTGATAGCTTTAAGTCCCATAGGCCCTCTTGCGTGAAGTTTTTGTGTGCTTATTCCTATTTCGGCACCGAAACCAAATTCGTTTCCGTCTGTAAATCTTGTAGATGCGTTTACATAAACAGCAGCAGAATCAATTTCATCAACAAATTTTTCTGAATTTGTATAGTTTTGTGTAATAATAGACTCAGAATGACCTGTTGAGTATTTTCCGATGTGTTCGATAGCCTCATCAATGTCATTAACAACCTTTACAGCAAGAATATAATCAAGATATTCTGTAGCCCAGTCTTCTTCTGTAGCTAAAATTGCATCAGGTATAATCTTTAATACTTCTTTATCCCCTCTGATTTCAACATTTTTTTCACGAAGTGCTTTAACAGCTAAAGGAAGATATTTTTCTGCTATGTTTTTGTGCACAAGTAATGTTTCGCAAGCGTTGCAAACCCCTGGTCTTTGTGCTTTAGCATTGACAATAATGTTTACAGCATCTTCAATAATCGCACTTTCATCAACAAAAACGTGACAATTACCTACACCTGTTTCGATAACAGGAACTGTACTGTTTTCTACAACAGCTTTGATAAGTCCAGCTCCTCCTCTTGGTATAAGCAAATCAATATATTTGTTCATTTTCATCATAGCTGTAGAAGATTCTCTACTTGTATCTTCAATAAGCTGTACAACATCAGGATTTATAACTCCACTAAATACGTCTTTAAAAGTTTTTATAACTGCTTTATTTGAGTTTATAGCTTCTTTGCCGCCTCTTAGAATAACAGCACTACCAGCTTTAAAACAAAGTCCAAAAGCGTCAGATGTAACATTTGGCCTTGCTTCATAAATTATACCGATAACACCCATAGGAACTCTTTTCTGTCCTATTCTAAGGCCATTAGGTAAAGTTCTTGTATTGATAAATTCACCAATAGGGTCATCAAGTTTAGAAAGCTGAATAAGCCCATCTGCCATACCCTCTATACGTTCTTTTGTAAGAGTAAGACGCTCAATTATAACATTGCTTAAATTATTTTCTTTTGCTAAATTAAGGTCTTTTTCATTTTCAGCAAGTATATAATCAGTATTTTTAAGAAGTGCATTTGCTGCAAGTGTCAAAAGTTCATTTTTCTTACCTGTGGACATTTTTGCCATTTCTTTAGATGCTTTTTTAGCTTTTAAGCCAATTTCTGTTAAATCAATCATTTATAAACCCCCATTATATTTTTATTTTTATAAATTCATTTTCGCTAATTATTAAGTCAATCGGAACATCAAGTTCATTGTGAACTATGTCAGATGTAATTTGAAAGTCAAATGCTAATCCAATATTACATAAACTAGTGTTTTCACTTAAATATTTGTCGTAAAAACCACCACCATACCCAAGCCTAAAACCATTTCTTGCATAGGCTAGTGCTGGTACAACAATTGTTGTTTTATTATCAGATTTTAAAACTTTTTCAAAATTAAGTTTCGGCTCTAAAATACCAAACTTATTTTTAGATAATTCGGAAAAATCTTCTATTTCAACAAAAAACATTTCGTGTGCTTTGCCAGACATAACGGGTACAAAAACACGTTTATTATCTTCAAAAGCTTTTTTAACTATGATAGTCGTGTTAAATTCTGACTTATAGTTAATATATGTAAAAATTTTTTCAGAATTTTTATAAATGTCTGTTTCAAAAAAAATTTTACAAACATTTAAACTTCTATTGTAAATCTCATTTTCGGAGAGTAAATCCCTTTTTTGAGAATAAAATTTTCTAAGTTCTTTTTTATCCATAAAATCACCCAAAATTATTGTGCAACAAATAAAGTTCCTGTTTCTTTTCCATTCATAATATCAAATATAATTTCTGGATTTTCACCAGATGCAATAATCATATCGATACCAGCGTCATTAACTAATTTTGCAGCTTTGACTTTTGTAATCATTCCACCTGTTCCAAGAGATGTGTTAGAATCACCTGCTATGCTGTAAATTTTGTCATCAACACCACAGACAGTTGAAATGACTTTTGCATTAGGATTTTTATTAGGGTCACAGTCATACATAGCGTCTATGTCAGATAAAATGATAAGTAAATCGCTATTAATGGCTTTTGCAACATAAGCTGATAAAGTGTCATTATCGCTAAACTCGTTAAGTTCTTCTGTTGCAACAGTATCGTTTTCGTTTACGATTGGAATAACACCAAGTTTAAGAAGTTCCTCCATTGTGTTTCTTGCATTTCTTAACTTAACATCTTTATCAAAAACATTTTTTGTAACAAGAATTTGTGCTATTTTTTGATTATATTCCATAAAGAATTTTTGATAAATTTGCATAAGAACAGTTTGACCGACAGCAGAGGCTGCCTGTTTGCCGACAATATCTCGTGGTCTTTCAGAAAGTCCTAATCTATCTGCCCCAACGGCAATAGCACCAGAAGAAACCAAAATGACTTCTTTACCACTATTTTTAAGGTCTGTTAAAACCCAAGCTAAGTTTTCAATTTTTTTAAAATTCATTCTACCATTGTCATAAGTAAGAGATGTTGTTCCGACCTTAACAACAATTCTTTTGTAACCATTCAACTTTTCTCTAAAATTTTCCATAACTACCTCCCAAAACTAAAACAAAATATACAGAGTGTCGACAAAGCTAATTTTTATCGTTATTGTCGATTTTTTGCAAGGCCGTCTTATAGACAGCCTGAACAAAATATATTCTTAATTCCAGAAAAGGCTGTCACATAGTGACAACCCTCTCGAAAAAAGTATTAATATTTATTGTACATTTTCAGATACAGCTTGATTTTCGTCAGCATTTGAGTTTAAATCTGTTTGCTCAGCAACATCTGTGTTACTAGCAAAATCTGATGAATCTAATTCATTGAACTGAACAGCAACTCTGTCATTTGTAAATTCATCTGTAACATATTTATTGTACTCATCTTCTGTTATAGAAAAATCTTTTTCTTGTCCAGATGCTTGCATTTCTTTATAAGCGTCAACAGTCATATACTGATATTTAGCTTCACCGTTATCACCAGAATTTGTTTTTTCAAGAACTTTTTCAGGAGAATAAACAAATTCAAAATCACAACCATTTTCTAATGCGTCATTTGCAGAATAAGCCTGAACATTATAAGCGTCACCAGCATAGTAGTCATATTCTTCTCTACCTAAAATGCCTTGTTTTTTAACAAAGTCGATAACTTCATCATCACTTTGCATATTAACCATAGTTTTAATAGCGTCAATAGTATCTTTTGACAATTCTTCTATAAATTTGAGATGTACAGTAAAGTCTTTTGAATCATCTGAACCTTTTAAAATTTCAATACTATCAGTAAATTCACCAGAGATACTTGCAAACTTACCAATTGAGAAATCATCGCCATCTCTTTGTACTATATAAAGCATTTTTCTTGCTATTCCTTCAGAAGTGTCATTAACCTGAAGAAGTACTTCGTTGATACCATCATTGTTGATAAAATCGCCATAGTAATATCCAGCAACTTCGTAACCTTTGTTTGTAATGTATTGTTGGAATTTTGGACTTGATTTTGCATCTTCTAAAATAGCACTAGGTGAACCTTTTCTCCAACTCATATATGCCACAATAGCACAGCAAATCACAACAATAGCAACAACGCCAATAAATACGCCACGTAAGATTTTTTTAGTTTGTTTAATCTGGCTATTAAATTCATTAACGTCAAAAGCTACCTCACCATTTACCTCAACATTGTCTATACCTGTAGGTATCTCATCTGTAGAAATTTCATCTGTAGATGTTTCGCCACTATTTAAATCAGTGTCATTATTATTCGCTTCTTCAGTAGGAGCAACTTCGTTTACCTCATTAGTTTCTTCTTTAGTATCTTCTGTTTTATTTTCAACTTCAGTAGTTTCAGAGTCAGCCACAGGTTCGCCACAGGCTTCACAGAACTGACCGTCCAAAACTTCCATTCCACATTTTTTACAAATCATAACAAAACCTCCATAAAAATTACTACCACTTATTATAACAAACAATGGTCATAATGTAAATACCCAAATAAATTTTATATATAATTCTAAAATTATTAATTTTGAATATTGTAAATTATACTCAAATATGTTAAAATTGACTTAGTTATGAACAAGGTCGTATTAGCTAAATTTTTAAAGATTTTACTTTAAAATAAATTCTATTTATGATTAGTTTCGGGGAGGATTTTTATGAAAAAAAATATTAATGTTGGAATGGTTGTTGTTTTTACTATGTCAGCTGTATCATCTACAAAAATGATTTCAGCCGAAACAGATTTTTCATCTGGTAAAAATTTGCCTAATAACAACGATACTGAAACTTACTTAAATAATGATAAAATAAATAATTCTGATGTTGATAAAAATGATTTAGAAGGTGAAAATACAGAATTAAAAATAACACCTATAGAAAAGACAAATAAAATAAATGCAGGTAAAATAATAACAGAAAAGGTTTACGATAAAACCTCTGATGATGTTATTTCTTCAAGTGCATTAGATAATAAAACAGCTGAATTTAAGTTGAATTTTAAGAGTCCTGATGAAAAAGAAGATTTTTCAATGTCTAACTTTGAAAATGTTTCTGATGTAAATACATCTGGTGGTGCTGTTTCAATAGGTACGACAAAAGTTCAGTATATGGACTTTAATATTTCTAAAGGTGATATAGTAATTAAAGATAGTAGTATAGATAATAGCATTATCGTTGAACAAAATGGGGAAGAAAAGTTTGTAAATAATCAAGTTAAAATAATGCTTGTCGGAACTTCTGACAAAAATAAGATTTCAATATCTGAAAATATAAACGCTGATATTGTTTTAAATAACGTTTCTCTTTCTTCTGATAGTGGCTTGACTATTTCAGATAATGCTAAAATAAATTTTAAAATTATTGATAATTCGATAAATACAATTAAAAATATAACTAACAAGGGAAGCCTTACAATAAACGGTAAAACAGGAACTCTTACAACTCAAGAATTAAATGGTAGAGTGGCTGTTTTAGGTGGCGTTGTTACAGCAACGAAAAAATGTAATAACTTTTCAAGCTTTTATGTAAGTGGTGGTTCTGTAAATGTCGATACAGATTCAAATGTAAAATATAGCGAATACAAAGATGAACAGTTAAAATTGAATGTTGTCAAAGTAAACGGAATAAATTCCTCTGAAACAGTTGAAGTAAATATGAATGGCGATGCCTTTGTGACAAGGACAGATATAAACGGAAAATTATATTTATTTCTTCCGAACAGGGACAGCAATGTAGTTATAAAAAATAAAAATTCTGCTTATATTTCTGCCATAGAGGAAAATGGACAGGGGAATTATATTGCTGAGGAAATATCAGAGATAAACAGAGTTGATGTTGAGCTTAGCCAAAATATTAATAGTGATGACACTATTGATGTGACATTCAAAGTTAAAATTCCAAAAGAATTAAAATATTCTGATGATTTTCAACTTGGTATACAATGTCTTGAAAATGGCTGGGTACTTGATGATACGGTATCGAAAAATGATATTGCAAAATTTCATAAAGATTCAAATGGTGAATACTATGAGTTTTCTAAAAAAGGTCTTGAGCCTCAGAAAATTTATAAGTGCAGAGTTTTTTCAATATGCAATGGGGAAACTCAATTTTCAGATGTTATGGAGTTTAAAACAACAGTTTTAAACGAAAATAAATATGATGAGTTAAAAGTGTCTGGACTTACAAAAACTTTTAATTCAAATGAACAAAATATTGACGTTGAAACAACAGCAAAATACAATGTGGTTTATTATCAAAATGGCAAAAAACTTGATAAAAGCCCTGTTAATGCTGGAACTTATGTTGCAAAAGTAATTGTAAACGATGATGAACATAAATATTTTGAAAAGAATTTTGAATTTACAATTGAAAAAGCAACTCCTATAATTTCTGAAATGCCTTTTGCTAGTAATGTTGTTATTGGTAAAACATTATCTGCAAGCAAATTTTTTGGTGGAAAAGTAGATGGATTGAATACAAATATAGATGGTACATTTAAATGGAAAGATGACAATGTAATTGTTGAAAAATCTAATGTTTATAATGCTGAATTTGTTTCGGCTGATAATAATTATTCTAATGTGGAATTTGAAGTTTCTGTTTCAGTTGACGATGAAAATAAAATTGAATTTATAGATAATCTTCCAGAAAAAACAGCTATACAAAAGGGCGATACTCTTATTTTGAAAACTGACGCTGTTTCAAATGACGGAAAACCACTTCTTTATCAATGGTATAAAGACGGTGAGCCTATCACTGATGCTATTTCAAGTATTTATGTAAAAAGTGATATATCTGAAGATGACAAGGGTGAATATTATGTTATTGCAAAAAGTATAGACGGATATTCTTCAGCAAGTAAAAAATGTGTTGTAGCTTTGGAGGAAGATACACCGTACAAAGAAACCGTATCCTCTCCAAAAGAAAAAAAATACAGCAAGGGCATATCTATAGTATACACAGAGGCTGAAACCGATAGTTCTTCCGAAACTGAAAGTGATTCGGAAACTACAACAGAAGAGTTATTTTCCGGTTCAGAAGCAGAGGAAAATTCGTCAGAAAATAAAAGCAGTAATGTTTTGAAAAGGTTCTTAAATTCAAAGAATAAAAATAAAGAACAAGAAAACATAGAAATAACTTCTGAGGGCGATTTAGAAAATACGGAAGGTAGTTCAGAGTCAACATCGGAAACTAGTTCAGAAGAATATGAGGAATATGATGATAACGGCTCATCAGAACCTATAAAAAGAATAACTGATAATTTACTTGTTGATATATATGGAAAGGTAACTTATCCAGATGATAATACAGTTGCAGCAACAGCAACTTATCCAACTTCTGAATTTGGGGCAAAGAAAGTATATCAGCTTAACGAATATGGCTGTTTTATAAACGTTGACAATTTTAATATAAGTGGAAATCAAATAAGTATATTAACCGATAGAGACTTCCCTTTGATTGTTGGTGGTGACAGTACTTTTTCAGATGTTACAAATCACTGGGACAGTGATGATATTAACTTTATACTTTCATTTGGACTTATGAACGGTCAAGGTGGTGGATTTAATCCGGATAGTAACGTAACAAGAGGTGATTTTATACTTGCCTTATACAATTTATCTGGAAAACCTGAATGTGAGTCAGAAATAGAGTTTTCAGATGTTCCGACAGATAGTGCATATCATAATGCAGTTATCTGGGCATACAATAAGGGATTGATACAGGGAAAAAGTGACACAGAGTTTGGTATAAACTTGAACGTAACAAGAGAACAGGCAGCTGTTGTTATTTCTTCATATATTGAAAAAATGGGATTGGAATTGTCATCTGGTGGAAATTCATATTCTGATAGCGAAAATATAAGTAGTTGGGCAATTGATAGTGTAAACAAATTAAGTAGTGCTGATATTATGGGAGATTTGGGCTATGGAAGATTTGAGGCAAAAACATTTTGCTCAAGGGCAGACACAGCTACGCTATTGAAGAAGATTATACAATATAAGATTAATTTCTAATATTTATATAATATGGGTGTTGTTGGTTTAGGTATGTGATTTTAAGGGGTTTTTTTATGGACAATATAGATAATAATTTTGAAAGATACTACGATAATATGCCATTTGGTATGTGTATATTAAAAAAATATAATTCTAGTTATAATATAATATATCGAAATGTAATGTTTGAAGAAATCTTTGGATATATAGACAAAACTAAAATAAGTCAAATAATATACGATATGATTATTGAAAGATTTAGCGATTTAAGTAACCTAAATGAAACTAAGAATTATATTAATGGCGATATATATATTTCATTTTTAAAAAAATATTTTGGGATTACTGTCTATAAACTTCCAGATGATAGTATTAGCTGTCTTTTGCGTGATAGGACCGATTTTTTGTTATTTGAGCGTGCTATAAGAAGTACATTGTATGCCTACAAAGAGTTGCATTTTATACGTCTTGATGACAATTATTATCAAATGATTTATCCAGATAAAAATGACAATGCTAATAGAGGTGACTACACACAGGCTATAACATCAAAGATTTTATCTGGCTATATACATAATTATAATAAAGAAAATATACAAGAATTTTTGTCAATAGAAAATATACAAAAATCTTTGACAAAACAGGATTATATTGAATATAAGTATAAAAGAAAAATTGATGTATATGACGATAGCATACTTGATACAAATTATGAATGGTGTTTGACAAGTTTCACTATCGGTGAAAGAAAAAATGGCGTTCCTATTACTGCAATTATGGCTATAAGAAGTATCGATAGTATCGTTAAATCACAGGAACAACAAAAACAACTTCTTGATGAATCACTACAAAAAGCAGAAATAGCTAACAATGTGAAAAATGACTTTCTCGCTAATATGTCACACGATATAAGAACGCCTTTAAATGCGATTTTGGGTATGACGGCTATAGCAGATATAAATATAGATAACCCAGCAAAAATTAAAGATTGTCTTGAAAAGATAAGTATTTCCGGAAATCATCTTTTGAATCTTGTAAATGAAGTTCTTGATATGTCAAAATTTGAGCAAGGGGAAATAATTCTTAATGAAGAAAAAATAAACCTTGTTGAAATTATAGAGAAGTTAGCTGATATGTTTCACTCAAATATAAAAATTAAGAATTTACATCTAGACATACAAATTGCTGATGATTTCAACGAAATGGTAATAGGCGACTCTGTTAGATTACAGCAAATTTTTGTAAATATACTTGGAAATGCAATAAAATATACACCTAATGGAGGCTATATTTTTATTAGAGCAAAACAAAAGTCTTCTTATCTGGACGGTTATATAAATTATGAAATTACATTTACCGACACGGGTATAGGAATGGATAAAGAATTTGTAAATCATATTTTTGAACCGTTTGCACGAGAAAAAAGCTCTAGATTTGGGGATACAGAGGGTACTGGTCTTGGTATGCCAATAGCGAAACATCTTGCTGAACTTATGAAAGGCGAAATAAGAATAAAAACAGAGCAGGGGAAAGGTTCTTCTTTTACGGTTTCCATAAATCTTAAAGTGGCGAAAATTAATAAAATAAATTACAACAAATTTAAAGATTTATCAATTCTTATTTCAAACAAGAATAAAGGCGACTTAGATACATTAAGTGCAATACTTACTGAAAGTAAAATAAAAACAGATATAGCGTTTAATGAAAATGAAGTTTTTGATAAGGCAATTAATGCACACAACAAAAAAGATGATTATTCGGCTATTATTTTGGATTTTGATGTTAATAAAGAAAGCGATTTACAATTAATTAATCGATTAAGAAAAGAAATTGGAAGTTTTATTCCGATAATAGCGATAGTTGATGATAAGCTAAAAGATTGTGACCAACAGAAATTAAGCAAAAAGATAAATAAATTTATTACAGAACCGATATTGAAATCTAAAATTATAAAGATGTTAGATGAGGTTTTTGCTCTTAGAAATAAAATTAGTTATATAGTTGAGGATAACAAAAGAAAAGTATCCGAAAACTACAAGAATAAAAAAGTTTTAATAGTTGAAGATAACATATTTAATATGGAAATTCTTGAGGATATTCTTTTATCTATAGGTATGCAGTCAGAAAAAGCATTAAATGGCAAAAATGCTGTAGAAAAAGTTTTAAGTAACCCAGAGGGTTATTATGACTTAATATTTATGGATATTCAAATGCCAATTATGGACGGTTATGAAACGACAAAAGTAATCAGAAGTTCCGAAAGAAAAGATTTGAAAGAAATTCCTATAATAGCGATAACGGCTGATATTTTCACATCGGATATAAAGAAAGTTAAAGAATACGGAATGAACGAATATATTTCAAAGCCTATAAATATCCCTAAATTACTTGAGGTATTAAACAGATTTATTTAATTGGAATATTGAAATTTTAGAACTTAAAAAAACGTTAAAACATTGAAATTCTGTTTCAAGGTCTTAACGTTTTTTTATCTGTAAATTTATTATAAACCAAGGATTCTTTTTGCGTTTGCTGATAAGATGTCTTCTTTTTCCTTGTCGGTGATTTTTTCAAATAAAACACCCTCAACATACATTTTAGGGTTTGATATAGGGTAATCTGTGCCAAATAAAATTTTCTCGCTACCAACAGAGTTTACAAGATGTTTTATTGTTCCAAAACGAGAAATGCCAGTACCACTTAAATCAAGAAAATAATTGTCATATTTCTTTAATCTCTCTATGTGATTTTCTAAAAGTTTTTTCTCACGAGGATGTGCTGCAACAAATGTTAAATTTGGATATTTTTCTACAGCTTTTTCAATAGTTTGTTCAAGTCCACCACTTACGTTTGAATGGAAACTTATAACCATATTTAGTTTGTCAGCCTCTCTGTAAAGTGCGTCTATTTCTTCTGTATAATAGTCTGTCCAACCCATAAGATATGGACAAATTTCTCCAATTAATTTAACACCAAGTTTAGCGTATTTTCTCATTTCCTCAAGGGATTGTTCAATAAATTCTGGGTGAAAATGTATCCCTGGAATGTAGAAACCATTATATATCTGTGATAACTTGAAAGCTTCTTCATTGAGTTCACTTATTTCGGAAAAATCTTTAGGTACAAATCTCCTTATAACGCTACCACAACATTTAGATATACCAGAATTGATAAGGTCATCTTTAAATTCGTTATAATCATTTACAATACCGTCAAAAAAACAAAAGTTGTTTTTGCTTTCATAAAAAGGGTGTGTATGGAAGTCAATAACGTCAAAACTCATTTATATTACCTCTTTTCGTATCATTTGTTATACTTAAATTATACCACCAAAAAAAAGTCTGTCAATCTTAAGACTTTTCATAAAATCAAAAAAATAGACCATTACAAACGTAACAGCCTATCTTTTTCTTCTCTATTAATCATACTTATCATTTCGGTAGTGGACCTCTACTATCTGTATATCAATTCATTGCCGTACAACAAGCCCACTAATCAAATGAATTACTAAAATTCCTTTTCATAACATATAAAAAATTTCCGAACAAAATAAACCCCTAATAATTTATAGAACAATATATGTCCATAAAAAATAAAATCCTTCTCAACTAATTCTAAATATTTCCCTAAAATACCCGTTTCCCTATTGTAAAATAGGAATATTATCTAATGTTATTATTTGC
Source organism: uncultured Eubacteriales bacterium (assembly GCA_902496345.1). Taxonomy (GTDB): domain Bacteria; phylum Bacillota; class Clostridia; order Lachnospirales; family CAG-274; genus MGBC114079. The sequence continues at coordinate 4,055 of CABVAP010000046.1, read as the reverse complement.
TCCCCTAAGTATTTGTTATGATGTAAATCCCATAAACACCATAACATTAAACTTTTTAACAAAATACCTTTTTCGACAAACCACACTCCAAAATATTCTATAAAGAAACTAAATTCTCTATAAACCTATTCTAATTTAAAAGTAGTGTTAATTCAACTGTTTTGGGATAATTGACCCTATTTTGTGATAATTGGTAAAGTTCACTAATTGACTGTTTTGTATAATTGTTTATTTTATATATTTTTTAATAAACTTTAATATTTAATAAAAATTGAAAGTATGATATACTAAATATGAGTATATTTATTATATCTTTTGTAATTGATATAATATAATGCTATATGAGTAAACTTGTACACTCTCTATTTAGTAGGTGATTAAATATGAATATTGTCATTTGTGATGATAATACGGTTGAATTAGACTTAGTAACAAAAGAAGTTAAATCTATTTTAGAAAATATTTCTGATAAATGCGATGTTTACACAGTATTTACGAGAGTAGATTTTTTGAATTTAATAAAGACTATTCCTATAGATATTCTAATTATAGATGTTGAATTAAAAACGTATAACGGATTAGATATGGTTAATGAATTTATTGATACAAAAAAGACTTTAGTAATATACGTTACGAATCACGATAATTTTATATATACAGCAATAAAATATCAGCCTTTTGGATTTGTTCGAAAAAATCACATCTCTGACCTAAAAGTTTTTATCGAAAAAGCTATAGAAAAAAAATCTAACGATGATTATTATATACAGCCGTCTAATCAAGAATGTATAAAAATAACATTAAAAGATATAGTCTACTTTGATACTTTTAAAAACTATGTTGTAATACATACTGTTGATGATTTAGAATATTCAATGCGTAAAACATTGAAAACAATAGAAACTGAATTGGAAAATAAAAATTTTAAAAGAATACATAGTAGTTATTTGGTTAATATGGATTATGTTTATGTAGTTGGGAAAGATTATGCACTAATGAAATATGGAGATAAAGAAATAAAACTTCCTGTATCAAGAAAAAACAAAAATGAATTTTTGGAAAGCTTTTTTTCTCAAGGAGATTAAAGCAAAATGAATTTGATATTTGAAGCAATTTATGGTATAACTGATGCCTTTCTATTATTAAATTTTCTGCTTAATTTTTGTAATAACAGTTGGGAAGAAAATAAAAAGGCAATTCTCTTGATATTAGGGTTGACGGCATTATCTTTTGTATTTATATATTTTAAACATTTCTTTATTTTAGAGCCAATTACATACATAATTTATTTGTATATATCAACACGACTTTTTAAAAATAAAACAACTAAATTAAAAAGTATATTTTCAAGTATAATATCTGTTTTTATAATACTATTTGCAACAGGTGCGACTTTTGTGATTGCACAATGTTGTTCAAATATTGATTTATCAAGCTTTACTGATAGCATATCTCCGTTAAGATTTGGGCTTATAGTGATTAGTAAAATATTGATATTTCTTGTAATGAGTATAGTTTTAATGTTAATCAAAAAGAAAGATAATAAAATTTCAATAATTCAAAGTTTGATTCTAATTATTTTTCCAATATTATCAATAAAGCTTATAAGCATTTTGATTGAGTTAAATTCAAAAAATAACTTTGATGATGAAACCCAAAGAAAAATTGTTTTGTTAATAATAGGAATTTTTATGTTTAATATCTTGGTGTATATTTTTTATGCCTATGTAAACAAATACACAAAAGATATAATAGATTATAAAACTCAATTGCAGAGAATTAAATTTGATAATGATAAATTAAAAGAAGGGTACGAAATTTATGATAGTATCCGACTTTTGAAACACGATATTTCAAATCAATTAACTTGTTTACAAGAATATGTGAAAAATGAAAATCCTAAAGACGACCTGCAAACATATATTGATAAAATGAGCAGACGAATTGATAAAACTTATAATTACATAAATACGTCAAATAAAATGTTGAATTATATTGTGAATACACGCTATAACCTTGCAAAATCAAAGGATATTGAATTTAATATTTTTATAAATGATAACATTACATATAAAAATATTGATGATATGGATTTATCTTCGCTTTTGAGTAATATTTTAGATAATGCAATAAGAGCGAGTGAAAAAGAAAAATTAAAGTTAATGACGCTTAATATAGAGCAACAAAAAGGGTATGTTGTCTTTACTGTAAAAAATAAAATATCAACTTCTGTTTTGAAAAATAATAAAAACTTGGAAACTACAAAAGCGAATAAATCTGAACACGGCTTTGGTATAAAACAAATAAAAAGAATTGCTGAAAAATACAACGGATATGTAAGTATTGATGATAAAAATAATTTTTTTACAATAAAGGTATTTTTAAATATATAATTTTATATAGGGGGTTTTTGATGACTATTCCAATTATTTTTTCTGCCATAGTAATATTTGGCTGTATTTTGGGACATCGTTTTTCAGCTAGGGTTGGGGTACCAGCTTTGCTTTTATTTATGGCATTGGGTATGATATTTGGGTCTGATGGTATTTTAAAGATACCATTTGATAATTACGTGTTAGCTGAAAAAATATGTACGGTATCATTGTTGTTTATTATTTTTTATGGTGGCTTTTGTACAAAATGGAAAACTGCAAAACCTGTTGTTGTAAAAGCTGGATTGCTTGCAACAATTGGTGTTCTTCTGACAGCAGGATTGACAAGTTTATTTTGTTACTTAGTTTTGAACTTTTCATTTATTGAAAGCTTTTTAGCTGGTGCTGTAATTAGTTCAACAGATGCTGCGTCTGTTTTCTCTATTTTGGTTTCAAAAAAGTTAAACCTAAAATATGGAACAGCACCACTCTTAGAAATTGAAAGTGGTAGTAATGACCCTGTTTCATTTATGTTAGTAATAGTTGGATTATCTCTTATAAATGGCGATGCAAATGCAACCGATATAGTTATAACAATTTTTACACAAATAATATTTGGTGCATTAATTGGAACTTTTACAGCAATTATTGGAGGATTTGTTTGCAAGAAAAATTTTATTCCAGATAGTATGGAGGATATATTTGTAATAGGACTTGCTCTTTTTGGTTTTGGTATGGCAGATTACTTGAACGGAAATGGATATTTAAGCGTTTATATAATGGGAATTATTTTAGGCAATCTTGAAATTAAAAATAAAATTTCACTTGTACATTTCTTTAATGGGGTTACGGGATTGGCACAAATAATAATTTTCTTTTTATTAGGTCTATTGGCATTTCCGTCAAGGCTACCAAGTGTATTTTTTTCGGCTATATCTATAGCTATTTTCCTTATATTTATCGCAAGACCTATTTCTGTATTTCTTGTATTAAAGCCCTTTAAGGCAACTACAAAACAATGTTTACTTGTTTCCTGGGCTGGTCTAAGAGGGGCAGCGTCGATAGTTTTTGCTATATTTATAATATCGGGTGGGGGTAGTGAAAGTATTCACTATGATATATTCCATATAGTTTTTATGATTTCGCTTATTTCTGTAGCTGTTCAAGGTTCACTTTTGCCTTATGTATCGAAAAAACTCGATATGGTAGATGAAAAAAATGATGTTAGAAAAACATTCAACGATTATCAAGAAGAGTCTTCTATAACACTTATGAAAATTTTTATCAACAAGGGTCACAACTGGGCAAACAAAACTATTAGTCAAATAAGTCTACCTACGAACTCTCTTGCCCTTATGATTAAGAGGGACGGTAAAACTATAATACCAAAAGGTGACACTATGATATATGAAAATGACAATGTGATTTTGAGTGTTCCGAGTTATAGCGAAAACAATGATGAGATAAATTTAGACGAGATAAAGATAACGAAAAAGCACAAATGGTGTGGAAAATACATAAACGAGCTTAATTTACAGGACAAAACGCTAATAGTTATGGTGAAGCGTGGCGAAAGTACAATTATACCAAACGGAAGTACCACAATACTAAAAGGCGACACGGTCATTGTATGTCACTGATGGGTTGTAAATAGGGGTTTGTCGATTAAGACCGTGGGGCTTT
>CABVAP010000045.1 GCA_902496345.1 uncultured Eubacteriales bacterium | reverse complement strand
AAAAACCGACCTCCCAATCGTTAGATTTTTGGTCTAACTTTTGGGGGTCGGTTCATTTTTTCACATCACCTTTTGCTTTTATGCTCTTAATTTGAATTTTCTTACAAGTTCGTGCATACTAGCTGCCTGAGCTGATAATTCTTCGCTAGTTGCTGATGTTTCTTCGGCTGTTGCTGAGTTTGACTGAACAACCTCTGTGATTTTTTGAATACCAGCGTCTGCTAACTCAACAGCTTTTGATTGTTTAGTTATATCTTCACTCAACAATTTGGAAACGGCTGCGATTTCTTTAACAGAACTAGCAACATTTTCTAATGCTTCTGAAGTTTTTTCGGCTGCTTTACTTCCTACAGCAATTTCGGAAATTGAGCTTTCTATTAATTTTTTTGTATTTACTGCTGATTTTGTACTTTGTGCTGCTAAAGTACGAATTTGCTCTGCAACAACAGCAAAACCTTTCCCAGCTTCTCCCGCTCTCGCTGCCTCTATCGCTGCATTTGAAGAAAGCAAGTTAGTCTGGCTTGCTATACCTTCCATTTCACTAATTATATTTTCTATTTTGCTAGATGCTTCGTTTATACGGTGCATAGATGCCATCATATTATCCATTTCAACACGGCTATCTGTTGTTATTGTTGCACATTCTTGAGCCATACTATATGCTTTTGTAACTTCTTCAACGCTCTTTTCTAAGCCTTTTGTTAATTCGTCCATAGTTGTTTTCATCTGTTCTGTTGATGAAGCTTGTTCTGTTGAACCTTTTGCCAATAACTGAGAAGCTTCGGCTAAGTTACTTGCTCCAACAGATACCATATCAGAGGAACTTTTTACATTTTTTAAAGAATAGTCCATTTGTCTATTCATATCTCTGATAGCTAGCAAAAGGTCTTTATATTCACCTATATATTCTTCTTCGCAAGAAGTTTTAATATTAAAATCACCACTAGCCATTTTACCTAATAACTGTTTAAGGTCAGCTAAAATTATGCCTAATTTTTTAGTGGTTTCCGAAACGGTCGCAACCATTTCGCCAACTTCATCATTTGCGTCATAGTTTGGGAAAGGTGAAGATATATCACCATCTTTAAATTCAACCAAACGTTTAGCTAAAGCCTTTGTAGGATTTGCAATGCCTTTTGCTATGCTATGGCCTAATTTTATCGCGATTAATGAGGAAAGCACAAGTATCACAATAACTATAGTTAATGTAGTTATACCTACGTTGTCGAGGTTTGTTTGCATTTCATCACCAAGTGCAACATTTTTGTCCATAAAATCTTGCAACGCATCATAAACTTTTGTATATGCTGGTTCTAGTTCCGTAAAAGTTCTTGCCTGTGCTTGTTTAGAAAGTGCAACATCTTCAGTTGCCCCTAAATCTAATATTTCCTGCTCTAAAGATAAATAATCTTTTAAAGCTGTTTCGATTTTACTGTAATCAGTTTGACCAGTATCAGTAACAATAGTTGCTTTAACAAGTTCTAAATATTTATTTAAAGATTTTTTCTTATCTTCGTGGTCAGATACTAACTCATCAATTTTATCTTTCTCATCATAACCGATTGCCCCACGAACGTCGCTTCGCATATCAGCTAATGCTGCCATTGCGTGGCCAATATCTCCCTGAGGAAACGCATAATATGTTAAAGTGTGGTTATACTGATTACTCATATAAATAACCAACAAAATTGCAAATATAGATGCAAGGCCTGTGGTTACAACGGTAATCAAAGAGCTTACGGTTAATCTCTTTTGAATTTTCATTTTCATTAATAATTTTATCATATCGTTTACTTACACTAAATATAAAAATAGTTAAATATTAAGTGATTTTTCCCTTCCTTACATTTTTTAAACCATCAAAATATTTTCTATTAGAATTTACGTTTTGCATAAACTCTAACTTGGCTATTAAAAATCACCTTCTTTTTATAACCGCTATACAACAACAATCTGGATAAGATAAAAACTTCTCGTTACTTTTGGTCGGATAAGCCCAGCGAGCCATATCAACATACATTTAGTATATAGTATATTCAAAATTTTGTCAAGAAATCGCATAAATTGTGACTAAAGGTCGAAAAAATAAAATTGTTGAAAAATTGGTCTATTTGTGATATAATATCGAAGATTATAATTTATTACAGAAGGGGTTCGTTTATGGAAGAAAACAAGTCTTTTACACATTTACACGTGCATACTGGATATAGTCTATTAGACGGTTCTTGTAAAATCGAAGAACTTATTTCAAGAGTTAAAGAACTTGGAATGAACTCAATCGCAATTACTGACCACGGCGTTATGTATGGTGCTATAAATTTTTATAAAGAGGCTTTAAAACAGGGGATTAAACCTATTTTGGGGTGTGAAGTTTATGTAGCTAGTAAATCGAGATTTGACAAGGAAAGCTCTAGTGACAACTTTTACTATCATCTTGTTTTACTAGCTAAAGATAATGACGGATATAAAAACCTTATTAAAATGGTTTCTAAAGGCTTTACAGAGGGATTTTATTATAAGCCACGTATTGACCTTGAATTACTTAGAGAATATCACGAGGGAATTATTGCACTTAGTGCCTGTCTTGCCGGACCTGTCGCTAAAACAGTTTTAAACGTTTCTTATGAAAAAGCTAAAGAAATGGCACTACTTTACAACGATATATTTGGACAAGATAACTTCTATCTTGAACTTCAAGACCACGGAATAGCAGAACAACAGACGGTTAATAATGCCCTTATTAGAATGAATCAAGAAACAGGTATACCTCTTGTTTGTACAAATGATTTACACTATATAAATAGAGAAGACGCAGAGGCTCACGATATTCTTATTTGTATTCAAACAAACAGAACTGTAAACGAAAAGGACCGAATGAAATATCAAGGTTCTGAATTTTATTTGAAATCTCCAGAAGAGATGTATTCTCTTTTTCCTTATGCAAAAGAGGCAGTTGAAAATACTTCTAAAATTGCTGAAAGATGTAACGTTTCTTTTGAATTTAACAACTATAAACTTCCTGTTTTTGATGTTCCGGACGGAAAAGATGCTTTTGAATATCTTAAAGAATTGTGCTTGAACGGTCTTAAAGAAAGATATAAAAAAGTTGATGACAGCCTTTTGGAAAGACTTAATTATGAGCTTAACACAATAAAAAGTATGGGGTTTGTCGATTACTTTTTGATTGTTTGGGATTTTATTAAATATGCAAAAGACAACGGTATTATGGTTGGTCCCGGACGTGGTTCTGCTGCTGGTAGTATAGTTGCTTATTCCCTTAGGATAACAGACATCGACCCTTTGAAATACAATCTTATTTTTGAAAGATTTTTAAATCCTGAAAGGGTTAGTATGCCCGATATTGATATTGATTTTTGCTATGAAAGACGACAAGAAGTTATTGACTACGTTGTTCGTAAATATGGTGACGACCACGTTGCTCAAATCGTTACTTTTGGTACTATGGCTGCTAAAAATGCAATTCGTGATGTTGGACGTGCTTTAGATATGTCTTATGCTGATTGTGACAGAATAGCTAAAATGATACCGGAAGAGCTTAAAATGACTATAAAAAAAGCTCTTAAAGTAAACCCTAAGCTTTCACAAGAATATAATAACGACCCTAGAATCAGATATTTGCTTGATATGTCTATGAAACTTGAGGGACTTCCTAGACACGCATCAACACACGCAGCCGGTGTTGTTATATGTGACAAGCCTGTTGTTGAATATGTTCCATTGAACGAAAACAAGGGAACTATAAATACTCAATACACTATGACTACACTTGAGGAACTTGGTCTTCTCAAAATGGATTTCTTAGGGCTTAGAACCCTTACTGTAATCCAAAATGCTATATCTGAAATTGAAAGAAAATATGGTAAAAAGATAGATTTACAAAATCTTGATTATGATGATAAAAAAGTTTTCGAACTTATCTCTAGTGGAAAGACAGACGGTGTATTTCAGCTTGAAAGTGCCGGAATGCGTCAGTTTATGAAAGAACTTCAACCTAACAGCCTTGAAGATATTATCGCCGGTATTTCTCTCTACAGACCGGGACCTATGGACTTTATCCCTAAATATATAAAGGGTAAAAACAACAAAGACTCGATTGTTTATACTCACCCTGCACTTGAAAAAATACTTAAGCCGACCTATGGTTGTATCGTTTATCAAGAACAGGTTATGCAAATCGTTCGTGAGCTTGCCGGCTACAGCCTCGGTAGAAGTGACCTTGTTCGTAGAGCTATGAGTAAGAAAAAAGCTGACGTTATGGCTCAAGAAAGACAAAACTTTATTTATGGTCTTGGCGATGATGTTCCTGGTTGTATCAAAAATGGAATAGACAAAGAGTCTGCAGAAAAGATATTTGATGAAATGACGGATTTTGCTAAGTATGCTTTTAATAAATCTCACGCCGCTGCTTATGCTGTCGTTGCATATCAAACGGCTTATCTGAGAACTTATTATCCTGTTGAATTTATGGCTGCACTTATGACAAGTGTTATGCACTTCCCTGATAAAATCGCTGAATATATCGCTGCTTGTCGTAAACTTGATATTCAGATATTGCCTCCTGACATAAACGAAAGTTTTCACCAATTTAGTACTATCAACGGAAAAATTAGATATAGCTTGTCAGCTATCAAAAATGTTGGGGCAATGAACGTTAAAGCACTTGTTGAAGAAAGAGAAAAAAATGGCCCTTATATAAGTATGACTCAATTTTTAACTAGGCTATCTGGTGAAATTAATACACGAATGATTGAAAGCCTTATAAAAGCTGGTGCTTTTGATTCTCTTGGTGGAAAAAGGTCACAGTATGATGAGATTTACAAACAAATTTACAACGGACTTGGCCAAACTAAAAAAAGAACTATGACTGGGCAAATCTCTTTGTTTGAAATGTCAGACGAAAGCGAAGAAGAAATTTACAAAGATGAACTTCCTAATATCCCTGAATATCCTAACAGAAAGCGTCTTTCTGAAGAAAAAGAGGTTCTTGGTATGTATGTAAGTGGTCATCCACTATATGAATACAAGGACACAATTGAAAGATATATAACTTATACAAGCTTTGATTTCACTAGGGAAGATTCTCAAATTATTGATAATCAAAAAGTTATACTTGGTGGTATAATTTCTGAAGTTTCTGTCAAGTATACAAAAAACAATAAAGTTATGGCTTTTTTAAATCTTGAAGATTTAAACGGCGAAACTGAAATTGTTGTATTCCCTGAAACATACGCAAAATATGCCGACTATATAACAGAAGATAATGTTGTCTTTGTATATGGAAAAGCTAATGTTTCTGAAAATCAACCTACAAAAGTTATTTGTGAGTCTGTTACAGCTTATGACGATATTATCTCTAAAAATCAAACATTATGGCTTAAAATTCCAAAGGAATTGTCAATTGAGCCTAATGCTGTTATTGATGTTCTCAAAGGTAAAAAAGGTAACACTCCAGTAATTATATATAATGAAGTGAAAAAGCAAAAACTTAAACTTAATGAAGACAGCTTTGTTGAAATTGACGAGGAATTGCTTTCTGAACTTAAAAAATTATTGGGTGAAAAATCTGTTGTTTTAAAAAGTTAGCTTAGGTTTATTGGTGCTAAAATCATATATGACAAAATTTTATTTGATTTGTTTTAAAAATATTGCATATTTATTATGAAAAATGTTTTTTTGTTTTATATATTCTTAAAATTAAACAAAAAAATGTTGGTTTTAAAATGATTATATGTGTAATTTTTAAAAAATCGTCTTATATCAATAATATAAAACGTTTTAAAAAAATTGTAATATTTAGTCTTAAAAACTTGACGAATAGCACACTTTAATTGTACAATCTATTTGGTTGAATATATTGAGTTTTAAAACAATGAAATCCTTTGAATGTTATTTTGATGTTGTGAAATCCAGTAAAATGAAAATAATATTAGTTTTGGTTTTGGATTTTAGGTTGACATTGGATTTGTGAATGGAGGGAACTTTAATGAGTGAAGTTAAAAAGATAGGTGTACTGACAAGCGGTGGAGATGCCCCAGGTATGAACGCGGCTATCCGAGCGGTTGTTAGAACGGCTATACATAACGGCGTTAAAGTTGTTGGTATTAAAAGAGGTTTTGACGGTCTTATAAATGGTGAATTTATGGAGATGGACGCTGCTTCTGTTTCTAACATTATGTATAGAGGTGGTACTGCCTTACTTACTGCTAGATGCCCTGAAATGCTTACAGAAGAGGGTCAGAAAAAGGCTGCTCAAATCTACAAGGTGCTTGGTCTTGATGCTTTAATTGTAATTGGTGGTGACGGTTCTTTACACGGTGCACAATCTCTTATTAAATTTGGTGTGAACGTAATGGGTATCCCTGGTACTATTGACTTAGACCTTGATTGTACTGATTATACTATTGGTTTCGATACTGCTGTTAATACTGGTATGGACGCTATCAACAAAATTAGAGATACTTCCTGTTCACACGAAAGATGTAGTATCGTTGAGGTTATGGGTAGAAATGCTGGTTATATCGCTCTTTGGTGTGGTGTTACCGGTGGTGCTGAAGAAGTTTTAATACCTGAAAATCCTCATATTGATACAGACGCTGTTATCAAGCAAATCCTTGAAAACAGATGTCAAGGAAAAAATCACAACCTTATCGTTGTTGCTGAGGGTATCGGTGGTAGCCAGGAACTTGCTAAAAAAATCGAAGAGGTTACCGGTATCCAAACTAGGGCAACTATATTAGGACATCTTCAAAGAGGTGGTATCCCAACTGCTGTTGACAGAATGCACGCCTCTATGATGGGTTATTACTCAGTAAAAGAAATTGTAAACGGAAAGAAAAACCGTATAATGGTTTACCGTGACGGTAAATATCTTGACCTTGATTTGAACGAAGCTCTTGAGTACAAGAGAAAATATGACAATGAACTTTATGAAATAACAAAAATTTTATCTATTTAAAAAAGGAGTAGAATATATGCGAAAAACTAAAATTGTTGCAACAATAGGCCCTGCTAGTAATTCAGTTGAAAAAATTAAAGAACTTTTTCAGGCTGGTATGAACGCTGTAAGAATTAACTTTTCTCACGGTGACCACGAATCTCACGGTGAAACTATTGACAAAGTTATTAAAGTTAGAGAGGAACTTGGTCTTCCTATTCCTTTAATCCTTGACACAAAAGGTCCTGAAATTAGAACTAAACTTCTTAAAGAAGAACCTGTTGAACTTAAAAAAGGTAGTACTTTTACTCTTACAACTGATGATATTGAAGGTGACGAAACTAAAGTTTCTGTTACTTATGCTGATATTACTAAAGATTTAAAAGTTGGCTCTACTGTTCTTATTGATGACGGTCTTATTGAGCTTACTGTTAAAGAAATTACTGGCAATGACGTTATTTGTGAAGTTATTAACTCTGGTCTTCTTGGCTCAAGAAAAGGCGTTAACCTTCCTGATGTTCATTTAGGTCTTCCTGCACTCGCAGAAAAAGACATTAACGATATTAAATTTGGTATCGAAAAAGGCTTTGACTACATCGCTGCATCTTTCATTCGTTCTGCTGATGATATAAAAGAAATCCGTAAAGTTCTTGCTGAAAACGGTGGTTCTGCTATTAAAATTATTTCTAAAATTGAAAACAGAGAAGGCGTTGACAACCTTGACGAGATTCTTGAAGCAACTGACGGTATTATGGTTGCAAGAGGTGACCTTGGTGTTGAAATCCCTCTTGAAGAAGTTCCTGTTATTCAAAAAGAAATGATTAGAAAATGTAGAGAAAAAGGCAAACTTGTTATCACTGCTACTCAAATGCTTGAGTCTATGGTAAACAATCCTCGTCCTACTAGAGCTGAAGCAAATGACGTTGCAAATGCTATCTTTGATGGTACAGATGCTATTATGCTTTCTGGTGAAACTGCTAAAGGTAAATACCCTGTTGAAGCTGTTCAGACTATGGTTAAAATTGCATCTAAAGTTGAAAGCTCTATTGACTATGCTAAAGAATTTTCTAACCCTAGCAACTTTAAAGCAAGCAACGTAACAGACGCTATCGCTCACGCAACTTGCACAACTGCTGCTGACCTTAATGCTGCTTGTATTTTAGCTGTTTCTAAATCTGGCTTTACTGTACAACAAGTTGCTAAATTTAGACCTGTATGTCAGATTAATGCGTTTACTCCAGACGAAAGAGTTAGACGTCAGCTTAACCTTATTTGGGGTTGTTATCCTAATATGCTTCAGAACATCACTACAACTGGAAGCGACTTATTTGAAGCTGCAACAGATACTGCTTTCAAACTTGGAAATACTAAAGAGGGCGACATCGTTGTTATCGTTGGTGGTACTCCTGTTGGTATCGAAGGTACAACTAATACTTTAAAAGTTCACGTTGTTACTGAAAACAACTAATATATATTTGGGTAAAAAAAGGAGGGCTGTTGCTTTGCAATGGCCCTTTTGTTAATCTTTGAAAATGTTTTGGAGGTTGTTTATGATAGTAAAACCTTTTGTAAAATGGGCAGGTGGAAAGACTCAGCTTTTACCACAAATTAGAAATAAATATCCAGATGAGCTTGGCAAAAGCATAGTTAAATATTGCGAACCATTTATTGGTGGTGGGGCAGTTTTATTTGATATTATTTCAAATTTTGAATTGAAAGAAGTACTTATAAATGACATAAATAAGGAACTTATAAATACTTATATACAGATTAAAATGAATTTAGATATTGTCATAGATGAACTTTTGGGAATACAAGAATATTTTTGGAATTTAGATGATGAAGATAGAAAAAAATTTTATTATGAAAAAAGAGATAGATTTAATTATTTGAAAGTTAATAATAAGGAAAGTGAGAACATAGAAAAGGCGACATTATTTATATTTCTAAATAAAACAGGATTTAATGGTCTTTTTAGAGTTAATAAAAAAGGTTTATTTAATGTGCCTATGGGTTCTTATAAAAAACCTGTGATTTGTGATGAAGATAATCTTAAAAATATAAGTAAATTGCTCAAAAACATAACGATTAAAAGTGGAGATTATAGGCAATGCGAATCTTTTATTGATGATAGAACTTTTGTATATATTGATCCACCTTATCGTCCATTAACTAAAACATCAAATTTTACATCATATTCTGAATTTGAGTTTGACGATAATGAACAAATACTTCTTGAAAAATTTGTGAGTAGGATTTCTAACAATAATGCAAAAATATTGGCTAGTAACTCAGATCCTAAAAATATAGATTACGAGGATAATTTCTTTGATGATTTATATAGTAGATATAATATTGAGAGAATTAGCTCTAGCAGAATGATTAATTGTAATGTAAATGGTAGAGGTAAAATCAGTGAGCTTTTAATTTCTAATTATTGAGGTGAAATATTATGAAGTATATAGAAGAGTATAAAACAATAAATATTTTTTCTGAAAATGAAGTTTTTGAATATCTGATTTCTAGTCTAAGAGAGACTATATATACTTATGATTTTTTTGTTGCTTGGGAAAAAGTTAAAGAAAATACATTGAAAATAGAAGTTGTTCTTAATATATTGAATACACTTATAGGTAAATATGATGTGGCTGGAACTTTTAAAAAACTTATAAAACAATACCCAGAAATTGTATCAATCATCCCTCTTTTGATTGCATTTAGGAAAAAAAGTTTAAAGATTCTTGATATGGATAAGGAAATAGAATATTCGTTTTACAAGAACAAGAAATATAACGATGAAGAAATTGAAAAAATAGTTTTGTTTGCTGACAAAGTTGGTTTATTAAAGATTTTTGAAGATAAATCAATTAAAAATTTAGTTGATTATTATATTGGAGTTGAAGTGGGTCTTGATACAAATGCTAGAAAAAATCGTACTGGGAAGATTATGGAAAATCTGATCGAATTTTATATCAATAATATTTGTGATAAGTATGGTTATAAATATTTATTTCAAGCAACAGTTAGTAAAATTAAAAGTGAATTTGGTGTGGAAGTATCTACTGATAAATCGGATAGAAAATTTGATTTTGTCATTTATGCCAAAGAAAAAATTTACCTTATTGAAGTGAATTATTTTTCTGATCAGGGTTCAAAGTTAAAGGCAGTAGCAGGAGAGTTTAGTAATTTATTTAAAGTTGTAAAAAATGAAAATGTAGAATTTATTTGGATAACAGATGGCAAAGGTTGGCTTAAAACTAAGAAGCCATTACTAGAAGCTTTTAGTTCAATTGATTATATTTTGAATATAAATATGGTTGATGAGGGTTTACTTGAAACTATACTAGTTAAAAATTTATAGATTTAAAAAGTTCCGAAATATTTGTATTTAATATTTTGGAACTTTTTAATATTATTTGCTTTACATTGAAGCTTCTTCCCATTCGCTATATACTTCAAGTAAAGTTTCTTCGTATTTACTTTTTTCCTCAAAAATTTCTCTTGAACGCATTGCATTTGTGTATATTTCTTCTTGAGCAAGAAGATTGTCACATTCTGCTATTTTATTTTCAAGTTCTTCAATTTGGGCTTCAAGTTTTTTTATTCTGTTTTCTTTTTTTCTTTTTGCTGCCTGTTCTTCTTTTTGTTTTTGCCAATCTGTTTTTATTTCTGTTTGTTCAACAGCAATATTTTTATTTTGTTTAGCTTGAGAAATATTCTGTTGTACCGGTGTTTCTGATTTTTTTTCTATATAGTAGTCGTAATTTCCGTTATAAACAGTTACTTTGTCATTGCTTAATTCTATTATTTTTTCGGCTGTGTTGTTTATAAAATAACGGTCGTGGGAAATGTATAAGCAAGTCCCTTCGTAATTTCTAAGTGCTTCTTCAAGTATTTCTTTTGAATTTATATCAAGGTGGTTCGTTGGTTCGTCAAGAATAAGGAAGTTTGCATTTGAAAGCATTATTTTTGCAAGGGCAACTCGTCCTTTTTCCCCTCCACTTAATGATGATATTTCTTTGAATACATCGTCACCTGTGAACACAAAGGCTGCAAGTGTATTTCTTATTTCAAGATTTGTAAGTTTTGGAAATGCGTCTGATATTTCATTGAAAATTGTTTTTCCCCCACTTATGCCTTGATGTTCCTGGTCATAATAACCTATATTTATATTTGCACCTAATTTTATCTTTCCGTCACTCGCTGAAACTTTATTTAATATCATTTTTATCAATGTTGTTTTTCCAACACCGTTAGGGCCAATTAATGCGACTTTTTCACCTTTTTTTATTTCAAATGAAATATTTTTAAAAAGGTTCTTGTCATCAAAATCTTTTCTTAAATTTTCAACAGAAAGAACATCATACCCACTTTCAACTTTTGGTTTTAATGATATTCTCATTTTGTCTGGTAAGCTCTCTGGTCTATCTAAAACTTCCATTTTATTTAATGCCTTTTCTCGGCTCTCAGCTCGTTTTATTGATTTTTCTCTATTGAAAGAACGGAGTTTTTTGATAACCTCTTCCTGGTGTTTTATTTCCCTTTGTTGTGAAAGATAGTGATTTAATTCTATTTGCCTATTTACTGCTTTTTGACTTGCATAAAAGCTATAATTTCCATTGTATGTTGTTGATTTTTTATTTTCTATTTCTATTATCTTTGTGGTTGTCCTATCTATAAAATAACGGTCGTGGGAAATTATTATAACACTATTTTTATATCCCCTTAAAAAATCCTCAAGCCATCTTATTGAATCAATATCAAGGTGGTTTGTCGGTTCATCAAGCAAAAGGACATCTGGTGCTGACAAAAGTAGTTTTCCTAGTGCTACCCTTGTTTTTTGACCACCTGAAAGGTTGTTTATCGGAAAGTCAGCTTCCTCTGATGAAAAACCAAGACCTTTTATAATTCCTCGTATACGGCTTTTATATTCATAACCATTATTTTCTTCTAATTCGCTTGAAAGTGCAGAATATCTTTTCATTAAAGCGTTAAGGCTTGAGTCATCTGCTGTACTCATTTCGCTTTCTATTCTTGACATTTCTTCTTCGATTGAGATTATATTATCAAACACTGTTAAAAGTTCGTCATAAATTGTTTTATCACTATTTATTTCAAGATTTTGGGCAAAGTATCCGATGTTTACGTCTTTCGGAATTGTTACAGAGCCACCATCGCACGAAATTTCACCTGTTATAATTTTAAAAAGAGTAGACTTTCCAGCACCATTTACGCCAACAATGGCAACTCGTTCTCGTTCATTTATCGTGAATGAAACATCTTCAAGAATCACATCTACACCATAAGTTTTTTTGATATTGTTGCAAGATAGTATCATTTCAAACCTCCATAAAAATTATAACATATATTTTATCAAAAAAAATTGAATTTTAAAAGAGTAAAGATTGACAAAAATTAAATAATAATGTTATACTTTTATTTGTATTTATGTTAAATATTTATTAATGCTATTTATTATTAACTATTATTTTTAAAAGGAATGATATATATGGAGAAAAAAATATCGCTTGCTGTTATAAAACGATTGCCTAGATATTACAGGTATTTAGGTGATTTATTGGAAAATGGAATAACTAGAATTTCATCAAAAGATTTAAGCCGAAGAATGAACGTTACTGCTTCTCAAATTAGACAAGACCTTAACAATTTTGGGTGTTTTGGTCAACAGGGTTATGGATACAACGTTGAACTTCTTCACGCTGAGATTAAAAAAATTCTTGGTATTGATAAACAATATAATCTTGTTATAATCGGAGCAGGTAATATTGGTCAAGCACTCGTTAATTATATGAACTTTGAAAAAAGAGGATTTAACTTTATCGCTATGTTTGATGTAAACCCTAGACTTATCGGTATGACAATAAGAGGGGTTGAAATTTACGACATAGACACACTTGAAGATTTTCTTAAAACTCACGATGTTGATATTGTTGTTCTTACACTTCCTAAAAACAACGCTGTTAAAGTGTCTAAAGTTATCATCGAATGTGGTATCAAAGGTATCTGGAATTTTTCTCACGTTGACCTTAAAACTCCACCTGATGTCGTTGTTGAAAATATTCACCTTACTGACAGTATGATGACACTTGCTTACAAGCTTAACAACAAAGACTGTATCATTGATGAGGACTAGACACTTCTGAATATTTTTGTCTTATTATGGCTGAAAATAAAATATATTAATGTAATTTATTGCTTTTTTTCGACAAAATATTAAAAGGTTATAGGAAAATTTGTGTGATTTTTTTCTTATAATCTTTTTTGCTTGTATAAAACGTATTAATTATTAAAAAATAATAAAAGAAATTTTGTTATACTGTGATTAATATTTGTTTTTTTTTTAGTTGTTTACAAAGTTGTTATGTGTTATAATTATCATTGTTTTTTATTAATGTTTTTTTAGATTGGAGTGCAGAAAATGAGAAAAACTTGGTACGACTATGTAATAGGTGTTTGCCTATTCATATTACTTGGCATTATCCCTTTTTTCATAAGTGCCAAATATATTATGATAACCGATTCTGAAAGGATTATTCGCTCTGGTGTGAGTGCTGAAAACCTTATACAAAGTGGTAGACTCGCTGCTAATGCAGCTATGGGGCAATATGCTCTTGATGTATTCTCTTATTTCAAATCTTTGATGATTTGTTTTGTTACTTTGTTTATGGCTATTGTACACTATTTCGGTACACCTGTAAACAAAGGTGGTTGGAAGTATGAATTGAAACACCCTGTATTGTGCCTTGGTGCTGCTTTTATCCTTTGTGTTATAATTTCGTTCCTTTTTTCAGATTACAAAGATATAGCTTTAAAAGGGATAACTGAGCGTTTTGAAAGTATATGGGTTCTTATATCATATATTGCTATTATGGCTATTACTTTTAAATATGCAACAACAAAATTTAGACTTAAATTTATCGTTGGGGCTATCTATTTTGGTGCTGCTGTAATTGGTATTATCGGTGTTTTTCAATACTTCGGTATGGACATCTTTAACACAGATTTTGCTGCAAAATATGTACTTGGTGATATGTATCAAGAAGGTCAAACACTTAATATTAACTTTAAAGACAGCGTTTATTCTCTCTTGTACAACCCTAACTGCGTTGGTATGTTCTGTGCCTTGACTCTTCCTTTCTCTTTATTTATGGCTGTCTTTATGCCTTTTTCAAGGGACAAAATAGACTACATTGTAATAAAAGTTGTTTCTGTTATTATGACTATTATCCTTGCAATAAACCTTGTTGGTAGCGATTCAAGAGGTGGTCTTGTTGCTACGGCTGTTGCTTTTGCGCTTGGTTTTATTATTGCTGTTATTTATATCTTTAAAAATAAAAAATACAAGGAATGGTCAAAAACATTATTGTGTTCAATAACAGGTCTTGTTATAGTTGCTATTGTTAGTTCAGCTGTTTATGTTGCAACTAACGATGAATTTTATTCTAGATTGGCTCGAAACGTTCAGCTTATCAAACAAAAAATTTCTGAAAATGTTCAAGTTTTAACTGGCGAAAAAGAAGATTTTCTTCCTAACTATTTCCAAGACGTTGAGCTTAACGATGAAAAGAACAAAGTTACTATAAAAACTTATATTAATGATGTTTTTGAAACACTTTACATTGAATATGACAGCACAAATCAGAAAATTCAGCTTTCCGATGACGTTGGCGTCTTAATACCTTTTGACAAATGTGGTTTTTCAAAAGAGCGAATAGAAAAGAAAGAGTCTTTAGGTCAAAGCAAAATCGCCGTTAAAACTGCTCAAGGTGCTGATTTGATATTTACTGTATATACAAGAGGTGATAAACCTTTCTGTTCACTTGAAAAAGACGGTACACCTATTAGATTTGTTTTGAAAAATGATACTTTAAATGTTGTAAACAAATGGAATGACATTGTTGACTTAAACGAAAAAGCTGACTCTATTGGTTTTGAAGGTAGTGAAACGTTTGCTTCTGGTCGTGGTTACATCTGGTCTAGAAGTATACCTATGATTATGTCTAACGGTATTCAAGGGATTGTTGCTGGTTATGGACCTGACAGTTTCGCTGTTGTTTTCCCTCAAAATGAAGTTCGTGATAAAGTTCAAAACTTTGGTAACCCTTACATTATTGTAGACAAGCCACATAATTTATATTTACAAACAGCTATAAACACAGGTCTTATTTCTTTAATTGTTTTAGTTGTGCTATTTGTTATTTATGTGTTCAGAACAATAAAGAGTATCCTTAGGGACATTGTTAAAGACAAATTTATTGTTGCTCTTAAATTCGGATTTTTAACCGGTATTGTGGGATATTTATTTGCTGGTCTTACAACAGACAGCGTTGTTTCGGTTGCTCCTTTCTTCTGGGTTATGCTTGGTGCTGGTTTTGCCGTTACTGAGCTTATCAAAACTGAAGACAACGAAAAAATAATTGATTTTGATGGTTCGTCAGATGATGAGTAAATTAGAAGTTGTAGGGGTAAACCTTTTTAAATAAAAAGATTTTAAAAACCAGTTTTGTGGTGGTTTTAGTCTTTGGCTTATAATCCGATTACATCGGAAATCTATTTATTTGCCTACGGCGTGGTACTTGGCACCGGAAAGAAATCCGGACGGCGTAAGCCGGCTTTTGC
>CABVAP010000044.1 GCA_902496345.1 uncultured Eubacteriales bacterium | reverse complement strand
TAATTATAGCACTTATCTTATTTTTTGTACATAATTTCAAAAATTGATTTCCGTGAAATAATTGTTAATAGTGTTGAAAAATGATGCTATTTTTGATATACTAATAAATAGTAGGGAAGTGTATCATTTTATAAATTTAAGAAGAATTGTAGTAAAAATGTTGTTTAAGGTTATATGTCCTAAATATAGTACAAATAAAATGATAAATTTAGGGAAACACTGATTAATTCGCCAAAATAAATTCGGAGAAAAATTTAACCCGAATTTATGAAGTGCTTAATTAATCAGTAGTTCCTTAGATAATGAAATTTATAACTAAAAGGTGATTAGATGATAAGTGAAACATATAGTGCAGGATTGGTTTCTCAATCGTTTTGGTTTGTTGAAATGAAAAAAATCATAAAACTGATTAACGAAGGAAAATCTGAAGAAGAAATAAAGAAATTATGCATAGAAGAAAATCTCTTCGGTGCTGCCAAAGAATATAGAGCAAAAAGAATTTATGGCTACATTTGGAATAGAGCAAAAAAGTTAGATAAATCACTTATTGAATTGTTTTGCAACTCAGATTTAGCGACACAAAAGATTATTAATCTGGTTGCAGTTTTAAGGTCTGACAGATTGTTTTTTGAATTTATGTTTGAGGTCTATCGTGAAAAGATTATTCTTGGCATACCAACAATAGAAGATGCTGATGTAAATATATTTTTCAATAACAAAGAGGTTCAAAATGATGACATAGCAAAGTGGACAGACGGAACAAAACGCAGATTGCGTTCCATTTACTTTAACTATTTGACAGATGCTAACTTATTAACAATAGTAAACAAACAAAAAACAATAACACCACCTATCCTTGATATTGCATTAGAGCGTTATCTTGAGGCTTGTGGTGATGGTGATATAGTAAAAGCAATTACGGGGGTGAATTAAATGTCATCACTTGAAGAAAGATTAGATAAGGCAGAAGAAATGATACAGAAACCTTCATTTAGAGAAAATAAAGGTTTAGGAAATGAAGTTGGATATTATATATTCGATTATCCTGCTGAAAAAGAACTGTATGTTCGTGAAAGGATTGAATATATTAAGAAAAAAAACGAGAATTCAAACGATAGCTTTAAAATTATAGTATTTGATTTATATGATATTGTAATTGATATTCTCAAGAATAAGGGATATTTAGAAAAATGCTATCAATTTGAGAAAACAAAAGGTTTTGAAAGAGTATCAAAATCAATTAGCAATATGTTGAGGATAACTTCAGCAGACAGTTTAATTGTTAATTATATAAAAGATAATACACCTGAAAAGGCAGTTGTTTTTATTATCGGTATAGGAAAAAGTTATCCGATATTGCGTTCACATACAATATTAAATAACTTGCATCAAGTAATTGATAATGTGCCAGTAGTATTGTTTTACCCGGGCAATTATGACGGTCAGGAGCTTGTGTTATTTGGGGAAATTAAAGACGATAACTATTACAGAGCGTTTAAGCTTGTAGATTAAGGAGAGATGAGTATGATTATTAAAAATATGTTTTCAAAACCTATTGACAGAGATATTAAAGGTGTAATTAAAGTTGGACAAGATGACAATGCAAATATTCAGCAAGAGCTTGAAGAGTATGTTGTAACTCGTGAATTGCAGAAGCATTTCTCTGATTTTTTTGCAAGCTATAAGAAGGGAATTACGGGCAATACTGATAAAATGGGTGTATGGATTTCGGGCTTCTTTGGAAGTGGTAAATCTCACTTTTTGAAAATATTATCCTATCTTCTTGCTAATAAAGATGTAAATGGGAAAAAAGCTATTGATTATTTTGTTGATGATAATAAAATACAGGACCCTATGGTGCTTGCAGATATGCAGTTATCTACTACTATTCCCACCGATGTTGTACTTTTTAACATTGATTCAAAGAGTGAAGTAAATGGAAAGCAGTCTAAGGTGGCTATTGTTTCTGTATTGCAGAATGTATTTAATGAGATGCAAGGTTTTAGTGGCTCTAATCCTTTCCTTGCCGATTTAGAACGTAAGCTTACAGAAGAAGGCAAGTATGATTTGTTTAAAGAAAAATTCGAGGATAGCTTTGGCTCTGACTGGTTAGAGGCACGAAGTGATTTTGATTTTATTCAAGACGATGTTGTAGAAGTTCTTGACGAAATTGGTTTTATGAGTGTTGAGGCAGGTAGAAATTGGTGCGAAAAGGCTACTGGTGATTATAAATATAAAGTTGAAGATTTTGCACAGCTTGTAAAGAAATATATTGATAAAAAAGGCAATAACCATCACATTGTATTTTTAATTGACGAGATTGGTCAGTATATTGGTGATGACTCTAAGCTTATGCTTAATCTCCAAACTGTAACAGAGGATTTAGGTACAGCTTGTAATGGCAAGGCTTGGATTGTTGTAACAAGTCAACAGGATATTGATTCTATCACAAAGACAAAAGGAAATGACTTTTCTAAAATTCAAGGTCGTTTTGATACTCGCCTTTCCCTTTCTTCAGCTAATGTTGATGAGGTTATTAAAAAGAGAATACTTGAAAAGAATGAAGCTGGAAAGCAAACACTTTCTTTACTTTATGACGAAAAAGGCACAGTAATCAAGAACCTTATTATTTTCAATGATGGTGTAGAAAAGAAGCTTTACTCCAGCAATAGTAATTTTGCAGATATATATCCGTTTATTCCTTATCAGTTTAATTTGCTTGGTAGTGTACTTACGTCTATTCGTACTCACGGTGCATCGGGCAAGCATCTTGCTGAGGGTGAGCGTTCAATGCTTGCTTTATTTAAAGAATCTGCTGTAAAGGTTATGAATGACGAGCCGGGTACCATTGTGCCATTTAATATGTTTTATGATGCACTTGAGCAATTCCTTGACCACTCTCATAAAGGTGTTATATCTCGTGCATTGGATAACGAATACCTTAACCCTAATCACGATAAAGAATGTTTTGATGTAAATGTGCTTAAAACACTCTTTATGATTAAGTATGTAAAAGAAATAAAAGCAAATATCGAAAACATTACAAGCCTTATGGTTTCAAATGTAAATGATGACCGAATGGAGCTTGCACAGAGGGTTGAAGATTCTTTAAAGCGTCTTGTTAGGCAAACCTTGGTTCAGAAAAATAGTGATATTTATGTATTCCTTACTAATGAGGAACAGGAAATCAACAGAGCCATTGAGTCGCAGAATGTAGATTCTGGTGAAGTAACAGCAAAGGTTTCTGAAATGATTTTTGAGGGTCTTTATGATGAAAAAAAATATCGTTATCCTGCTTTTAATGGCAGATATGCTTTTGCTTTTAATCAAATTGTTGATGAAAAGCCATATAAAGCTAATCAGAACAATGATATTACATTAAAAATTCTAACACCTAATAGTGATGAAAGAGCTGATGAAACCAAAATGAGGTTTATATCAGGTCAGTCAAGCTGCGTACTTGTTGTATTGCCTGAGGACAGAACTTTCATTGATGAAATTCGTTCTTCTTTGCAAATTGAAAAATTTATTCGCTATGATGCAACAAATAACATTAGTAAGTTTGAAAGTATCAAAGAAGCTAAAAAAGTTGAAATGCGTGAAAGAAATAATAATGCGAAGCTTTTTCTTTCTGAAAGCCTTAAAAATGCAGATATTTATGTGAATGGAGATAAAATTCAGACTAACTCTAAGGAAATTGTTAATCGTATCAACGAGGCACTTGGAAAATTAGTTGCAAATGTTTATCACAAGCTATCCTACATAGATACTGCTATGAATGAAATAGATATTCGTTCTATGCTTAAAAATAACAATCAACAGCTTACCCTTGAGGAGGTAAAAGGTGTTAAGAATGAATTAGCACTTAACGATGTTAATGATTACATTGCATTAAATACTCAAAGACATATGAAAACTTCTATGAAATCTATATTAGAACGTTTTTTAAAAGCACCTTATGGTTTTGTAGAAGCTGATGTTCAATGGCTTGTTGCTAAGCTTTTTAAAGCTGGAGAGATTGCTCTGTTTATCAATAATGAAGCTGTTACTCTTATATCTAAGAGTGAGGAGGAAATTATTCGCTATTTAACTCGTAAAGAATTTAATGAAAAATTGATGACAGAAAAGCGTATCAAAGCAAATGAAAAGCAGAAGAAATCTGTTCGAGAGGTAATGAAAGAATTATTTAATATTACTTCAGCAAGTGATGATGACGATGCTATTATGAAAAGCTTTATAGGATATGCTTCCAGCTTGAAAACTGAACTTGAAAAGCTTGAAATTCATTACTCTAATCAGCCAGCTTATCCAGGAAAAACAGTTGTTTCTAATGGCAAGAAATTAATGTCAGAAATTTTGCAAATGAAGTATGCCAATGAATTTTTTGCTGGTATTGACCGAAATAAAGATGATTATTTTGATTTTGCAGAAGATTATGAACCACTTAAAAAGTTTTTCAAGGGCGACCAAAAAGGTATTTTTGATAAGGCACTTAAATTGATGAAGATTTATGACGATAGCAAGACTTTTATTGTAAATAGTCAGATAGAAGCTGTTGTTGATGATATTAAAGCGATACTTAAAATGGCTGCACCTTATGATGTTATTTTTAAACTTACGGATTTACTGGACAATTTTGCAAATCTTTATGGTGATTTACTTGATGATATGCAAAAGCCTGTTGATAATGCTATTCAGGAAGCAAAACAGCGTGTTTTTGAAGAGCTTAAAGGCAAAAAATGTCAAAATAAATTACAAGATAAGTTTACAACATTATTTCAAGAGATTAGCGACAAAGCATCTCATTGCAACAATGTCGCTACACTTCAAAATATTAAGATAGAAGCAGATGCACTTAAGGTGCGTTGTTTAAATGAAATAAGCACCGTAGAAGCTAAATTAATTGAAATAGATGAAATAGAAAATCCGTCAAATGGTGGAGAAAATACAGATAATGGTGGAAAAACAGCAACACCTGTTGTTCCAACGCCTCCTGTTAAGAAAAAGAAAACAGTTAGCATAAAGTCAATTAATACTGCTACTACTTGGCAACTTGAAACAGAAGAAGATGTTAAAAAATATATTGCCGAACTTGAAAAGAAACTTATCAACTCACTTGAAGATGATACAATTATTAATATTGAGTTTTAAGGAGGGATAGTTTTGAACGAAAATCCAAAGGTTTTTATATCATATAGCCACCAAGATGCTAATTACGAAGATAAAGTATTGGAATTTTCCAATAAGTTACGCTCAGAGGGTATTGACGCAAGTGTTGACTTATATGAAGAAGCACCATCAGAGGGGTGGCCTCGTTGGATGGAAAATCAAATAAGAGAGTCAGACTATGTTTTAGTATTGTGTTGTAAATCGTACTATGATAAGTTCTATTCTGACAAAAAAGGTAAAGGTATTATTTGGGAGGTAAGTATTATTTATCAATACTTATATGATGCTGGTGCAGAAACACAAAAGTTTATTCCTGTTTTCTTCGAAGATGGAGAAGAACAATATATTCCTACTCCCTTTAAACCTTTTACATATTACAATATAGGAACAGATTCAGGATATGATAAATTATATTGGCGATTAAGAGGTGTCAACAAAAATGAAAAGCCACCTCTTGGAAAATTAAGACCGTTACCTGAAAAAGAAAGAAAAACGATGTTCTTTTCAACACCTATTGATTTAGATAAGTGGAATAAAGCTCATTGGAAAGGAATGATTTATTTGTTCCAACCAGGATATGCACCTGTACTTGGGCTACTTTTTGAAAACTACGAAGTAGCTAAGACTATCTTTAAAGTGTGGAAATTTGATGCAGGAGAAAATAGTGCTGATGAATTCCTCAAAGTTTCATATATTGTTCCTCCATTTCCTAAAGACTGTTGGGTTTACAAAGACCCTGAGAGAAGTTATGGTAAAGGATATTTCGTCCATATTGGACCGAATGTTGATAAATCAATAGAGAGAGCTATAAAATCAGAAATTCCACAAGAAGAAATACTTCTTGCTTCTGTTAGTCGTTATCAATGGATGGACGAATTAAACGGTTCTAATAATAGAGATATGTTCAAGAGTATAACAGATAACAAAGTTCCGTACTTTCTTATGCCAATAGGAATCAAAAATAAAAATAAACCGATAGCACAAGAAAACTTAATTATAAATTTCGAATACGCTGTAAGAATGGACAATATTTCTTTCTTTAAAGGTGTTGAAATAAAAGGAAATAATATATGCAAAGTGGTATTAAAAAAGGTAGGGAACTTTTAATGCAGCATATATAACGGAGGTAAACCAATGGACAAAACAAAAATAAAGAATTTTGCAGTATGGGCGAGAGAAAAGCTCATTGATGATATTACATATAAAGCTGGTATGTTAGGCATCAGTGAAAATGGTATTGCAGAAAAATTGCCAAATTCGACAGCCGATTTGCATTTTTTTGATATAGGTACTAAAAATTATGCAGAAATATCGGGCAAAGAAATCATACAACGTAGTGCTTTAGTTAGTGCTATAAAGCGTAAAGAAAGAGATTTGCAAGACTATAAGGAAGCATTTAAGTATGTGGTGGAGGAAGTAGCATATACTTGGTTTAATCGTCTTATTGCAATTCGATTTATGGAGGTAAATGATTATTTACCGTCGGGTGTTCGTGTGCTTTCTTCTGAAAATAAAGATAAAAATGAGCCTGACTTTGTAACAAGACCATTTGAAACAGATTTAGAGTTTACGGCAGACGAGCAAGACAAAATAATTCAGCTAAAGGACACAAACAAGCTTGACGAATTATTCCGTATGCTTTTTATAAAGCAATGTAATAAGCTTCACGATATTTTACCTGAATTATTTGAAAAAACTGATGACTATTCCGAATTACTTCTCACAATTTCATTTACAGATAAAGATGGTATTGTATATAGACTTGTTCACGATATTTTAGAAGATGATTTTAATGTTGAAAAAGAGGGGCAAGTTGAAATAATTGGTTGGTTGTATCAATATTATATTTCAAAGAAGCACGATGAGATTGTAAATATTTACAAAGGTACAATAAAGAAAAATGATATTCCAGCAGCTACACAGTTGTTTACAACAGATTGGGTTGTTCGATATATGGTGGATAACTCATTGGGAAGATATTGGATTGAGAGAAATCCTCAAAGCAAGTTAGCAGAAAAGCTCGACTTCTTTGTTACTCCTAAAGACGGAAAAATTAATTATATTGATGAAAAAATATATCCTACTGATATGACATTCTTTGACCCTTGTATGGGTAGTGGGCATATTCTTGTATATGCTTTTGATGTGCTTATGGAAATTTATCGTGAATGTGGATATTCTGACAGAGATGCGGCATTAAATATTGTTGAAAAAAATCTTTTTGGTATGGATATTGATAAGAGAGCATATCAGTTGGCTTATTTTGCAGTTATGATGAAAGCTCGCAGTTATAATCGTCGTGCATTAACTAAGTTGTCATCTAACAATCTTGCTGTTATTGAAGAAAGCAATTCTATCAATGAATTTGCTTTTGAGGGTTTAACTAATGATAAAGAACAGAATAAAATCGGTGAATACTTAATTGAAGCATATAAAGATGCAAAAGAAATTGGTGCTTTACAGACTGTTGAAAATAATGACTATAAATCATTTAATGAGTATTTGCTTAATCTTGAAAAAACTGCTTCTCAATTAGATATATTTTCAATGGAATGGCTTAAAGATACATTATCTAAAATGCTACAGTTTACAAAACAGGCTTTTATAATGAGTCAAAAATTTACTGTTGTTTGCACAAACCCACCTTATATGAATAAATTAGAAGGTCGCTTAAAAAAATTTGTTGTAGAAAACTATAAGGCATACTCAGGTGATTTATTTAGTGTATTTATGTACCGTAACTTTGACTATTGCAAGACAGATGGATATTCTGCTTTTATGACTCCATTTGTTTGGATGTTTATTAAAACCTATGAGGGATTGAGAAAATATATAATAGAAACAAAGGCTATTACTTCCTTGATACAGATGGAATATTCTGCTTATGATGAAGCGACAGTTCCTATTTGCTCCTTTATTTTAAAGAATGGCAGAACTAATAATAAATCATTATGCTTTAGATTATCTGATTTTAAGGGTGGAATGGAAGTACAAAAACAAAAGGTTATTGAAGCCTTAGCTGATAAAAATTGTGGTTACTTTCATGAAGCTGACCAATCTAATTTCTCAAAAATTCCAGGCTCTCCGATTGCTTATTGGGTGAGTGAGAATTTTATTAGGGCATTTAATAATCAAAGAATTGGAGATGTTGCAAATCCTAAAAAAGGGTTAGATACTGCTGATAATGATAGATTTTTGAAAAATTGGTTTGAACCTAAAATTAATAAAATTGGGTTTAATTTTTTAAATAGGGAAACTGCAAAAGCTTCTTGTAAAAAATGGTTTCCACTTAATAGTGGTGGAAGTTTTCGTAAATGGTATGGTAATTTCGGAAAAGTAATAAATTGGGAAAACGATGGCTTTGAATTAAGTAACTTTGAAAAAGCATATATTCGTGCAAAAGAATATTATTTTTCTGAAGGAATATCTTGGACAAAAATCAGTTCGTCAAACTTTGGGGTTCGATATGCCCCAGTTGGATTAATTTTTGATTCTGCCGGACAAACAGTTTTTTCAGATAAACAGAATTTATATTATATTCTTGGATTTATGTGTTGCAAAATATCAAGCATAATACTTAAATTCTTAAATCCTACACTAAATTATCAAGTTGGAGATATTGCAAACTTACCACTCAAAGTAAATGAAGAAAAAAAGCCAACAATAGAAAACATCGTTCAAGAAAACATATTAATCTCCAAAACTGATTGGGACAGTTTTGAAACCTCTTGGGATTTCAAAAAGCACCCACTTGTAATGCTTTCAAAATGTTTGTGGGACGCAACTGCTGTTGGAGCTTCTATGCACTATTATTACGGCGGTCACCCGAAGGTTGGCTCTCCTTTGGAAATTTGTTATATGCTTTGGCAAGGCGAATGTAATGAAAGATTTAAACAATTAAAAGCCAACGAAGAAGAGCTTAATCGTATTTTTATCGATATTTACGGCTTACAAGACGAGCTTACTCCCGAAGTTGAGGACAAAGATGTTACTGTTCGCAAGGCAGATTTGCAGAGGGATATTAAAAGTTTAATTTCTTATGCTGTTGGCTGTATGTTTGGGCGATATTCTCTTGATGTTGAGGGGCTTGCTTATGCAGGTGGCGAATGGGATAGCAGTAAATATAAAGCCTTTATTCCTGATGTAGATAACTGTATTCTTATTACTGATGAGGAATATTTTGAAAATGATATAGTAGGTATGTTTTGTGATTGGCTTAAAAAGGTTTATGGCGAAAATACTCTTGAAGAAAATCTTGATTTTATTGCAAAAGCACTTGGCAATAAAGGTAATACAAGCCGTCAGATAATAAGAAACTATTTCTTAAATGACTTTATTAAAGACCATATAAAAATCTATCAGAAACGCCCGATTTATTGGCTTTTTGATAGCGGTAAGCAAAATGGCTTTAAGGCTCTTTGCTATATGCACCGTTGGAACGCAGATACAATCGGTAATATGCGTGTTGAATATTTACACCGTATGCAAAGAGTGTATGAAAAAGAAATCGAGCGTATGCAAGAAATAATCGAAAACAGCCGAGATAATAAGGAAATATCTAATGCAACAAAGCGTAAAGAAAAACTTCAAAAGCAACTTAAAGAATCAAAGGAATACGATACTCTGGTGGCACACTTGGCTCTTTCTCGTATTGATATTGACCTTGATGACGGTGTTAAAGTAAATTACGAAAAAGTGCAAACTGCGAATGGTAAGAAAATGCAGATTTTAGCTAAGATTTGAGGTGTATAGCGATGGGAAATAATGCAGAAACGGATAATAAAACTGCTGATGAGCTATACTCTTATGTGAAAGAGTTTGCTTTACTGAAATTAGAAAGTGAAACCAAAAGAGAAGATTCGTTAATTCAACAGTCAGCTAATATGCAAACGGCTTTTTCTTTCACAACAGCAGCATTATTTATGGTAGCTCCTATTGCTATCGATAATCGTGGTGCAATGTCTTTAGAATTTTTACTTTTGGCATTTTCAACAATTACAGCATTAATGTTGATTAGTCTTGTATTTGCTTCAATGGCACAAAATAGACAATTAAACACCACATTTCCGGATATAGATGTATTTACACAATATATTGAAAATAAGTATTCAGATTATTTAACACCTGCCCAACGGGATAAGGCAGTTTCACAACTTATTGGAAAGGTCCAAAAAAGCAAAGATATAATAAATGATAAGAGAGTTAAAAGAATTAAATGGTCTATGCGTTTTTTTTATGCAACATTGGTATTAACGGCTTTTTGGTTTTTTATTGCTCTTTACATAATGTTCTAATTTGGAGGAAAAGTATAATGGAAGATAATGTACAAAACAACAGTAGAAATGACAATAAATCAAACCCTATGAAAGAAGTGAAAACAGCACCATTACCAACTAAACACGAATTCTCTTCTAATAATTCTCATAAAAATAGTGAAAAAGAAGATGATAATAATTAATCTGTAAAGAAATATTAGGGGTGTAATATACTATGGCAGAACTAAACTTAAAACAGATTACAGACAAATTAAATAGCGAATTTGCAAGTGATGTGCGTAAGCTTGTGTTTTGGTATGATGCCAATGCAGAATTTCAAGAGGATATAGATACTATTGAATTGGAAAATGCAAAAATTTTGCAGCTTGAACAAGATAATCAATTTTACATTAAATATTTTTTAGAATGTGAGGATACAACAACAAATTATCTGATTTATGCACCCTTTTCTAAGCCGGATATAAGGGAAAATCACCTTGCAGATACAATTAGATATTCCAAAGAATTTTTTGCTGATAGGGCTTCACTCATTACTCTTGATTTGGGTATTGATGAAAGATATAAGCCAGTTATTCAGCATTATATAAAATTCTTTGCTAATAAAGACAGAACACAAAGGTTTTATGATTTAGAAATTGAAAATTTTAATCGAAGCACTATTGAAATAGCTTTGATGAGTATACTTTGCAAGAATAAAACAGCTACATTTGAAGATGTTATGCGTTGTATACTTACAGATGACGGCTTGAACGATAATAAATATCTTGCAGAATTTGAAAGATTTGATTTATTAACAGCATTTTGGCAACAAACAGATATGGCTTTTGGTTATAATGACCCAAATCCGACACTTGAAAAGCTTATTATTACTATGTTTGTTACTTATGCTGCAAAAAGTATTCATACAGATATGCCACAGGCTTGGAAGTCGTTTGTTTCGTATAAATCGGGCAACATAATTGCGTTTATGGATAATTTGATGAATAATTATTTATATAGTTCCCGATATGATGAAATTTCAGAGTATATATATAATGCGATTAATGGCAAGAATTATCTCGAAAAAATGGAAACAGAGGTACTTATTGATTGCAATATTTTTGCTGGTGTTGACGAACTGCTTATTAAGTGGAGTATTGACCGACTTGAAAATGAGGATATTGGTGCAAAGCTTAGTGGCAAAACTATTCCGGAGCTTTGTATAGAACGCAGAAAAAAGCATTTTGGAAGGGATTTCCGTAATGAATATTTTATTCTTGAAAATGCTTATTACATTATTGCTGATGGTAAATATCAGCCTATAAGTGGTATTAGAAATTTAGTTAAGGAATATACGGAAAATATATATAAAATAGACCGTAGATATAGATATTTTTACTACTATTTCGATAGTATGGAAGATACAACTAAATTTGAAAGGTTAAGAGAGCTTGTTGAGAATATTTATACAAACGAATATCTTAACCAAATTACTGTAAATTGGAATAATGAATTTGCTGACGCAGATGGCGAAACGGGTCTTGTAAAGCAAAAAGATTTCTTTAAGGAGCATATTAATAGCTTTAAGGATAGAGTTGTTGTTTTTATTTCTGATGCCTTTCGTTATGAGGTCGCTCATACTTTATACGAAAAATTGCAAGCTGATGAAAAGTGCAACGCAACTATTAATGCTATGCAAGGGGTTCTTCCGTCTTATACACCATTAGGAATGGCTTCTTTACTTCCTCATAAAAAATTAGAGTATAATAGCTCTTATGATGTACTTGTAGATGGAAAGATATGTGCATCAACTGAACAAAGAGAAGCTATATTGCAGGAATATAAAATAAATAGCAGGTGTATTCAATTTGATTTATTGAAGAATATGAAACAAACTGACCTTCGTTCTGTATTTACAGGACAAGATGTTGTTTATGTGTATCATAATCAAATAGATACTCGTGGTGATAAAGCTGCTTCTGAAAACGAAGTATTTACAGCTTGTGAAGAAGCAATAAACGAGATTTACACCTTAATAAGAAGAATTGCATCTCTTGCAAATACTTTGAATTTTATTGTAACAGCTGACCATGGATTTATTTATAAACGAGATAAAATTCAAGCATCTGATAAAATTAGTGGGGCAGCTTCGAAAACAAATAGTGTAGGACAGCGTTATTCTATATCAGCAGACGGGCTTAATGCTGATGGTGTTTGCTCGACTACAATTGGCAAGGTTTTAAATAATGCTGATGAACGTATTATTTCTTTTCCTCTTGCTTCTGATATATTTAAGGTTGCTGGTGCGGGGCAGAATTTTGTTCATGGTGGTTGCTCGCCTCAAGAAATGCTTGTGCCTATGATTTATGTCAAGGTAGATAAAAATAAAATAGAAACAAGTACAGCAGAGCTTGCTCTTGTAAGCCTTACAACAAAAATTACAAACCTAATTACTACACTTGATTTTGTGCAGAAAGAGCCTGTTAGTGCTGTTGTTAAGGAAACAAGCTATCGAGTTTACTTTATTTCGGAAAATAACGAAAAAATCTCAAATGAATATATCGTTATTGCAGATAAAAAGGATAAGGATACTGCAAAGCGTATGTTTAGACTTCGTTTTATCTTTAAAAATAGGAAGTATGACAATACTCAAAAGTATTACTTAGTTGCTTATGACGAAAAAAATAATATAGAGATTCTTCGACACGAAATAATTATCGATATTGCGTTTGCTGATGATTTTGGTTTCTTTTAATAGTAGGAGGGTAAAATGGAGATTGATGACTCAATATTAAGTCAAAATGAAGAAATTAATAAAAAACTTCGTGTTTATTTTGACGGTAAGATAGTTCGCAAGGACTTAACAAAATCAATTAAAGAAGGTGCAAATGTACCTGTTTATGTTCTTGAATTTTTGTTAGGTCAGTATTGTAGTTCTGATGACCCTTCTGTCATTGAGGAAGGCGTTGCAAATGTAAAGAGAATTATTGCAGACAACTATGTTAGACCTGATGAAGCACAAAAAATATTATCTGTGCTTCGTCAGAGGGGAAGTTATACGGTAATTGATAAGATTACTGTAAATCTTAATATTAAAAAGGATACTTATGAAGCAGAGTTTTCAAATCTTGGAATTAAAGCTATACCCATTAGTGAGGAATATCCAAGTGATTATGACCGTCTGCTTTGTGGTGGTATTTGGTGTATAGTTCAGCTTGAATATGAATACATAGAGGAAGATAAGGCTGGCTCACCTATTCATATTCGTAAGCTTACACCTATTCAAATGCCACACATTGATATTGATGAGTTGAAGCAGGGTAGAAAAGCATTTACTAAAGAAGAATGGATGAATGTTATGCTTCGTTCTATAGGTATGGAGCCGAATACACTCTCAGAAAGAGAAAAGTGGCTGCTTATTGCCCGTATGTTACCACTTGTTGAAAACAACTTTAATCTGTGTGAGTTAGGTCCAAGAAGTACAGGTAAATCTCATATTTATAAAGAGATTTCGCCTAATAGTATTCTTGTGTCAGGTGGACAAACAACAGTTGCTAATCTTTTTTATAATATGGGCAGAAAAACAGTTGGTTTAGTTGGTCTTTGGGATTGTGTTGCTTTTGATGAGGTTGCAGGCATCAATTTTAAAGACAAAGATGGTATTCAAATAATGAAAGACTATATGGCATCAGGCTCTTTTGCTCGTGGAAAGGAAGAAAAGGCTGCTTCTGCCTCTATGGTGTTTGTGGGTAATATCAATCAAAGTGTTGATGTGCTTCTAAAAACATCAAGCTTATTTGCACCTTTTCCAACTGAAATGGGAACAGACACAGCTTTCCTTGACCGTATGCACTGTTATATTCCAGGATGGGAAATTTCGAAATTTAGACCACATCATTTTACTAATGATTATGGATTTATTACTGATTATCTTGCTGAGTTTATTAGAGAGCTTCGTAAAGAACAGTTTGGTGATGCCCTTGATAAATACTTCCATTTAGGTAAAAACTTAAATCAGCGTGATACAATAGCTGTTAGAAAAATGGTTGGTGGTTTTATTAAATTATTATATCCTGATGGAGAGTATAACAAGGAGCAGCTTGAAGAAATATTAAAAATTTCCCTTGAAATGCGTCGCAGAGTAAAAGAACAGTTAAAAAAGCTCGGTGGTATGGAGTTTTATGATGTTAATTTTTCTTATATTGATAACGAGAGCTTTGAGGAGTTTTATGTATCTGTGCCAGAGCAAGGTGGTGGGAAGCTTATTCCTGAAGGAATGTGTAATCCGGGTCAGATTTATACTGTTGCACAAGGCAAATCAGGTATGATTGGAGTATTCCGTCTTGAGTCGCAAATGATGGCTGGTAACGGAAAATTTGAACGCTCAGGTCTTGGCTCTGACGGAAAGTGCAAGGAAGCAACCAATACAGCATTTAGCTTCTTAAAAGCGAATTCCAACCGTATTAGTGGTTCTATTAGCACAACTACAAAGGACTATATTATTAACTACCAAGACCTTCAGGGAATAGGAATGACTAATAAATTAGCATTACCAACTCTTGTTGCTTTATCCTCTGTGGCACTTAATAAGCCTGCTTCAAGTAGCCTTGCTATTCTTGGAGAAATTAGCATTGCTGGAACGCTAATTAAAGTTGACGAACTTGCAAACTGCTTACAGGTATGTTTGGATAGTGGTGCAAAAAAAGTATTACTCCCTATAACATCAGCGGCAGACCTTTCGGCTGTTCCTCCAGAATTGATTGGTTGTTTTAATTTGATTTTCTATTCAAGTGCCGAAGATGCAGTTTATAAAGCATTAGGCGTGGAATAATTTAGCACATCACGATTTAGTTACTTTTTATTATTTTGCAATAATAACAACATTCTGTATATAAAAAGCACTGTTATGTACTTAATTAAACTGCCTGTACTTTCCAACTGTCCATTTCATCAATGGTATCCCCAAAAACTTCGCCACCCATTGTTGCTGCTTCTATATTAGGGAAACACTGATTAATTTAAAAACAAAAATAATTTTAGCGAGAAGCGTTCAAAAAATCCAGCGTAAGTGCTGTTTTTCGCAGAAAAACAGCTTGTAGCGATAAGATTTTTTGTGAAAATTATTTTTGGTAACCTTAAATCAGTGTTTCCTTAAATATCTCGAAATATATTATCTCCCTGAGTGCTATTTATATATACATTATTTTACCGCAGAACATAGAAAATCTCGATGTTATATAGAGCGTATCTGAAAACTCATTCGGCTATACAAAGTGCCAAAATCCGCCATAGCGGCGTCAATTAAATCTTGACTTAGGCTGCGACTAAGCCTACGATTTAATTTCCTTGCCACCCCTTTAATTTTGCGAAAATATGCGTTTGAGGGGACCTTCGGTCTTCATCCAATCCATTTTTAAGATTTTTACCGCCCCTACCACCACTAAAAAAGGCACTTTCTAAACTCCAGCCATTTAGCTGAAACTTGAAAGCACCTCTCTTATTTATATTGTAAAAGTGTCCATTTTTATTTTGTAAAACAGGGTCTATCCTTATAATCTGTAATTAATTTGCTTTTCTCTTCATTTGTTTTTCTTGTTT
>CABVAP010000043.1 GCA_902496345.1 uncultured Eubacteriales bacterium | reverse complement strand
TTTTACGCAAGCGAATGTGCCGTTGCCTACTTTTGCGTAGCAAAAGTGCTGAAAGCTAGTGGGGTGGTGGGGCAAAGCCCCACGGTCTTTACATCGACAAATTCTAATTTGTGAAAATAATAGAGTAATGAAAAATAGTTCCTGCATCAAATTTGGTGTAGGAACTATTTGTATTTTTAAAGGAGTTAAATTTAGTAATATTTATTTGTGTTTGTAAATTTCTTGTAATTGTTTATAGGTTGTAGTGTTTAATTATATAATCTCATTGGTTGCGTCTTCCGAATCTGATGTATCAGATTTTTCAAGCTTATGAGATTTTTTTTGTTTAAAATCTTTGTCTGAAGCTTTGCTTTTAGCCTCGTCTTTTGTTTTGCCTTTTAGCTTGTGACTTCTTTGTGAAATTTTAATTAGTTCGTCAGAATCGTTGTATTTTAAACTAATAATCATATCTTTTGATAATGCTGATATGTCAGTTTTGTCGGAATCTTCAACTTTAATTTCAACAGAGTCAGTTATATCAATGGTTACTTCTTCTTCTGAAAATTGCATTTCTGGTTTCCTTGGTTTGTTATCAGAGGAAATTTCTATAGCTTGCTTTGATGTTGAATTATCAACTTGTTCAGCTTGCTTTTTATCTTTTTTCTTTTCGCCTCTTTTCGCAAATACAACTGTAATTGTATCATCTGAAATGTTTGTTATCTTAGCTAGTTTTTGATGTGTTTTTTCTTTATCTGAACTTATACTTATTTCCTCTTTATTTTTAGTATTAGAGGTTTCAGCTAAAACAGGTAAGCTTATAGAGCTTACAATCATAATGGACGACAAAAACACAGAAAACAGCTTTCTCTTCATAATAAAAAACCTCCTTCTTTTTTATAAACATATATGTTTAAGAATCAATATTGATTATCTATATATTACCACAAAAAATATTTTAAAAAAGAAAAATAAGATTAAAGACTTATTAAAAAAATTTAATTAAAAACTTTTAATTATTGAGAATTTTTTGTCGTTGTAGTATCATATAGTAAGATATTTTTGTAGGAGGTTTTTGTTTGAAAAATTTAGTAGATAAATTAGTAAAAAATAAAGCTTTGACGGCTGATGAATTTGTCTGTCTTATTGAAAATAGAAATAATGATGTTTTTGAATATATATCAAATATTGCAAGAGAAATTAGAGAAAAACATTTTCAAAAAAAAGTATATATAAGAGGACTTATCGAATTTACAAATTATTGTAAAAATGATTGCTACTATTGTGGTATACGAAAAAGCAATAAAAATGCTAATAGATATAGGCTTACTAAAGGTGAAATATTAGATTGTTGTAAACAGGGGTATGACTTGGGTTTTCGTACCTTTGTATTACAGGGTGGAGAAGATTATTACTACAATGATGATGTACTATGTGAC
Organism: uncultured Eubacteriales bacterium; assembly: GCA_902496345.1. Lineage (GTDB taxonomy): Bacteria > Bacillota > Clostridia > Lachnospirales > CAG-274 > MGBC114079. The sequence goes on along the minus strand of CABVAP010000043.1, from coordinate 14,620 downwards.
ATAGTTAGTGAAATCAGAAAAAATTATATGGACTGTGCTATTACTTTATCTGTTGGTGAAAGAAGTTATGACAGCTACAAAAAACTTTTTGATGCAGGGGCTGACAGATATTTACTCCGTCACGAAACGGCAAATAATTGCCATTATTCTAAATTGCACCCAAAGGAAATGTCACTTGAAAATAGAAAAAAATGTCTTTTTAATCTAAAAGAAATAGGTTATCAAGTTGGCTGTGGTATTATGGTTGGTTCACCTTATCAGACTACTGAGAATATAGCAGAAGATTTATTATTTATGAAAGAGTTAAATCCTCATATGATTGGAATTGGACCTTTTATTTCACACAAAGATACTTGTTTTAAAGATTTTGAAAACGGAAGTGTAGAACTTACATTGTTTTTACTCTCTATCATCAGAATTATGTTTCCTAACGTTCTTTTGCCGGCAACAACGGCTTTGGGTACACTTGACCCAAAAGGTCGAGAAAAAGGAATTTTAGCTGGTGCAAATGTTCTTATGCCTAATTTATCGCCGGTTGCAGTTAGAAAGAAATATGAGTTATATGATAACAAAATTTGTACAGGTGATGAGGCAGCAGAATGTAACGTCTGTCTTAGAAACAGAATGGAAAGAATAGGGTATACAATTGTTCAGGATAGGGGAGATTATATTTGATAATTGCTATTTGTCAACAAGAAATTAAATTTGAAAATAAGGAATTAAATTTGCAAAATATATGTACTAATATTACAAAAGCAAAAAACAAAAATGCTGATATAGTATTTTTTCCGGAAATGAGTTTAACTGGCTTTTCAATGAACATTGAAAAAACATCAGAAAAAAATTCTTTTAATATTCAAAAAATAAAAGATACAGCAATAAGCGAAAAAATCAGCGTTGGATTTGGTTGGGTTAAGTATATAGATGATAAGGCAGAAAACCATTATACAGTAGTTTCTGATACAGGTGAGGTTATTTCTGATTACATAAAAATACACCCATTTTCTTATGCTGGAGAGGACCGTTTTTTTCATTCGGGAGAGAAAATTGTTGATTTTAAAATTAATGATATTAATTTTTCAACTTTTATATGCTATGATTTACGTTTCCCTGAAATATTTCAAATCGCATCAAAAAAATCAGATGTTATTGTTATCCCGGCAAATTGGCCTGAAAAAAGAAAGGAACACTGGAAAACTTTGCTTAAAGCTAGGGCAATTGAAAATCAATGTTACATAATAGGGGTAAATTGTTTCGGTTACCAATATAAAATATATTATTCTGGTGATAGCTGTGTTTTAAATCCTAACGGTGATATTATTATTGAGGCTAAAGAAAAAGAGGATTTATTATTTTTTGAACTACAAAATGATACAGAAAAATATAGAAAAGATTTTCCTATAAAAAAAGACAGAAAAAATGAATTATATAAGAAACTAATGTGAGGAGTTTTTTGTTTTGCAAGTTGTTAGATTAATAAAGAAAAATATGGTGTGTGCAATAGCGTTGACTTTGGCTATATTGTCTATGTTTATATATCCACCATCTTATGAATATTTTAACTATATAAATTTTGATGTGCTTATACTTTTATTTTGTATGATGATTGTTGTTGAGGGTTTTTCGCAAAGTGGACTTTTTAAAAAAATTGCTTGTGTTCTATTAAGCAAAATACGAGATACTAGGAAGCTTGCACTATGTTTTATTTTTATATGCTTCTTTTTGAGTATGCTCATTACAAATGATGTTGTTCTTATAACATTTGTTCCATTTACAATTATGGTTATGGATATGATTGGACTTCAAAAAAATATTTTATATTTAATTGTGCTTGAAACAGTTGCTGCTAATCTTGGTAGTATGATGACACCCATTGGTAATCCACAAAATTTATATTTATATTCTATATCGGACCTTGATATAATTGATTTTTGTGCTATTATTTTGCCTTATACAGCTATTTCTGGTGTTCTACTTATTATTTCATCTATGTTTATAAAAAAAGAGCAGATAATGGAATTATCGGATTTTAGTGACGGTGTTACAAAAGATATTAATTTTTATATCTATATTGTTTTGTTTATACTTTGTATATTTTCAGTTTTGAAAATTTTTAACTATTATGTACTTTTTGCTACTGTTGTTTTACTGGGTATTTTATTTTTTAGAAAACTATTTTTTAAAGTTGATTATATACTACTTTTGACATTTATTGGATTTTTTGTTTTTGTTGGCAACATAGGCAGGGTTGACATAATAAAAGATGTTGTAAATAGCTTCCTTGCTGGAAATGAAGTTTTTGTTTCAATCGGTCTTAGTCAAATTATAAGCAATGTTCCAGCTACTTTATTTCTATCTGGTTTTAGTGACAACTATTCTGCTTTACTTATTGGTGTAAATTTAGGTGGACTTGGAACTTTGATTGCCTCTATGGCTAGCTTGATTTCATATAAGTTTTATTCTCAAACAGAAAATTCAAACAATAAACGTTATTTGGCTATATTTACGCTTATTAATTTGATTTTTCTTTTTGTGCTTTGCTTATTTTATTTCTTTAATAATTATTTTTTTATATAAAATAAATTAATTTGTAATTTCTTGTAGATTTAAGTTTTTCGATTTTTAATAAAAAATATTTATTTTATGTAAAATTACTGTTGACTTTTATTTTTTTAGAACTTATGCACAATGAAAAAAATTGTTTTTTCGATTTTTTCGTTTTCGTTTTATTGTATAATTAATTTTTTTGATAAAAAAATACTTGATTTTATATGCCTTACGCTTATTATTTTTTTTCGTTGTTTTTATATCTTTACAAATCATACTAGATATAGTACAATCATATTCACACACTACTACATATAGATGTTGACAGTCTATTTTTGTCGGATTTTTAGTTATATATAGATTTATAGGGGGCTTTTGAATATGTACACTTACGAGAAATTTTATAGAAACGAGAACAAATTTAGTAAAAAATCGGACAACCTTTCGAACGGTTTTCCTATTAAGGAAATTGTTAAACGAGATGGCCGAAAAGTTGCATTTGATGAAGCTAAGATTATAAATGCTATCAAAAAATCTTTTGATGCAGTTGGTGAATTTGATGACGAAAAAGATTGCCACGAAATAGCTGATGAGGTCGTTAAAGATATTATATACAAAATAAATGATGTTCCTTCTGTTGAACAAATTCAAGATTTAGTTGAAGAATCACTTATAAAGAAAAATTATCCTAAAGTTGCTAAGGCTTACATACTTTATCGTGCCGAAAGAAGCAAAATAAGAGAAATGAACACAAGTCTTATGAAAATTTATGAAGATATTACTTTTAGTGATTCAAAAGACAGTAATATAAAAAGAGAAAATGCAAATGTAAACGGCGATACTGCTATGGGTACTATGCTTAAATATGGCTCTGAGGGTTCAAAACAATTCTACAAAATGTTTATACTTAAACCTGAACACAGCAAAGCTCACAATGCTGGTGATATTCATATACACGACCTTGATTTCTTAACACTTACAACTACTTGTTGCCAAATTGATTTGATTAAATTATTTACAGGTGGTTTTTCTACCGGTCACGGAGCTTTAAGAGAGCCTAACGACATCGCCAGTTATTCAGCTCTTGCTTGTATCGCTGTTCAATCTAATCAAAATGACCAGCACGGCGGTCAAAGTATCGTAAACCTTGACTATGCCCTTGGTATGGGTGTTAAAAAGACTTTTATTAAAAACTATGTTTATAATTTTGCTAGAAATTTTGAAATAGCTTATGACGCTGACGATGCTGACGAAATCGCAAAAAATATGAAAGATAATTTAATTAAAGACGGATTTGAATTGTCAATTTCTGAAAATGAAAAATATATAGCTGAAGAACTTAAAAGATATATCGAAAAAGGTTACGAATCTAGTGAAATTGCAAAAATTCAGAAATTTGCTTTGAAAAGTGCTTTGAAAAAAACTGACAGAGCAACTTATCAGGCAATGGAATCATTTATCCATAACTTGAATACTATGCACTCAAGAGCCGGTGCCCAAACTCCTTTCTCATCTGTAAACTATGGTATGGATACATCTGAAGAGGGCAGAATGGTTATCAAAAATATTCTTCTTGTCCTTGAAAAAGGTTTAGGAAATGGCGAAACACCTATTTTCCCTATACATATTTTCAGAGTTAAAGACGGTGTTAATTACAACAAACAAGATAAAAATTATGATTTATTCAGACTTGCTTGCAAAGTTAGTGCTAAAAGACTTTTCCCTAACTTCTCTTTTCAAGATGCACCTTTTAACCTTAAATATTACAAAGAAGGTCACCCTGAAACTGAAGTTGCTTATATGGGTTGTCGTACAAGAGTTATGGCTAACGAATATGACAAGACAAAAGAAGTTACTTACGGCAGAGGAAATTTGAGTTTTACATCTATAAATTTACCTAGAATAGCACTTCGTGCTGATGGAAACGTTGACTGGTTCTTTAAAGAGCTTGATTCTAAAATTGATTTATGTATTGACCAACTTTTAGATAGATTTAGGATTCAATGCAGTAAAAAAGTGAAAAATTATCCTTTCCTTATGGGTCAAGGTGTTTGGATTGACAGTGAAAAACTTGGTTACAACGATTCTGTTGAAGAGGTTTTAAAACACGGTACCCTTTCTGTTGGATTTATCGGTCTTGCAGAGTGCTTAAAAGCTCTTACAGGTTTCCACCACGGTGAATCTGAAGAAGCTCAACAACTTGGTCTTAAAATTATCGGACATATGAGAAAAAGAATGGACGATGAATCACAAAAAAGAAAACTTAATTTTTCTCTTTTAGCTACACCGGCTGAAGGTCTTTCTGGTAGATTTGTCAATATGGATAAAAAAATCTTTGGTGAGATAGACGGAATTACTGACAGAGAATACTATACAAATAGTTTCCATATCCCTGTTTATTATCCTATTAGTGCTTTTAGAAAAATTGAACTTGAAGCACCTTACCACGAACTTACAAATGGCGGTCATATTACTTATGTTGAGCTTGACGGAGATACAACTAAAAATGTAGACGCTTTTGAAAAAATTATTCGTTGTATGAAAGAATCCGGTATAGGTTATGGCTCAATTAATCACCCTGTTGACAGGGACCCTGTTTGCGGTTTTAACGGTATTATAGGTGATACTTGCCCTTGCTGTGGTAGAAAAGAGGGCGATATTCCTTTTGAAAGAATTAGAAGAATAACAGGTTATTTGGTTGGTACACTTGATAGATTTAATGACGCTAAACTTGCTGAGGTTAGAGATAGAGTTAAACACAATTTCTAATCGCTATTTAAGCTTATATTAATTAAAAAGGATATTTCAATATGAAAAAAACAGTTATAGTTATTGCAGGCCCAACGGCTTGTGGAAAAACGGCTGTTTCTGTTGAACTTGCTAAAAAAATCGGCGGGGAGATAATCTCTGCCGATAGTATGCAAGTTTATAAATATATGGACATCGGAACAGCTAAAGTTACGGAACAAGAAACACAAGGGGTAAAACATTATTTAATAGATGAGCTTTATCCTGACGAAGAATATTCTGTTGCTATATTTCAAAAATTAGCTAAAAAATATTCTAATGAAATTTTTGAAAAAAATAAAATTCCTATCCTTGCCGGTGGTACGGGATTTTATACTAATGCTTTTATATATGATACAGATTTTAATAAAACAGATACTGATTATGAATATAGAAACGAACTTCAGAAAATTGCAGATACAAAGGGAAGTGAGTTTCTTTTTGGTATGCTTAGAGAATGTGACCCGAAATCTTGCGAAACTTTACACCCAAACAATATTAAAAGGGTAATTAGAGCTTTGGAATATTTTAAACAGACAGGAGAGCCTATCTCTGAACACAATGAAACAGAAAAACAAAAAGTTTCTCCATACAATACTATATTTATAGTTCTAAATATGGATAGAGATTTGTTATATAAAAGAATTGACAAACGTGTTGATATTATGATTGAAAACGGTCTTGTCGATGAGGTTTCTAAACTTCTTGAAAAATATAGTCCCGAACTTGTTTCTATGCAAGGACTTGGATATAAAGAAATAGTTTGGTATCTACAAGGAAAAATGTCTTTAGATGAGGCTATTTATATCATTAAAAGAGATACAAGGCATTTTGCTAAAAGACAAATAACTTGGTACAAACATCAAGTAAAAGACGCTAAATGGGTTGATATGACCGATTGTAATATTGACAGGGCAGTCAAAGAGATTTATAATTATTGCATTGAAAAAATTAGTGGCGTATGTGACAATTAGAACTTTACATAGTTTTATAAGGAGAAAGAGATGGATAACTTAACAAACTTTATTGCTGAAAAATTTGACATTGATAAAAAGGTTATTGAGTTTTGCAAAAAAGAAGAAGAAAAAATAACAGATAAATTTGCTGAACTTGAAAGAATTGCCGAATTTAATCAATACAAAGTTTTACACGCAATGCAAAAAAATAAACTTAGTGATATACACTTTGCAGCAACTACAGGCTATGGATATAACGACCTAGGAAGAGATACTTTGGAAAATATTTATGCTGATGTATTTCATACAGAGGCTGCTCTCGTTCGTCCTCAAATTATTTCTGGTACTCACGCTTTAACGGTTGCTTTATTTGGTAACCTTAGATATGGTGATGAACTTTTATCTCCTGTTGGCAGACCTTACGATACATTAGAGGGTGTTATCGGTCATGTTAGAGAAGTTAAAGGTTCTTTGAAAGAACACGGTGTGTCTTTTAGACAAGTTGATTTACTTCCTGACGGCACTATTGATTATGATTCAATTCCAAATGCTATAAATGAAAAAACTAAACTTGTTACTATTCAACGTTCAAAGGGTTATTGCTTTAGACCAAGCTTAACAGTTGAGGAAATCAAAAAACTTATCGCTTTTGTAAAAAATATCAAGCCAGATGTTATCTGTATGGTTGATAACTGTTACGGTGAGTTTGTTGATACTATTGAGCCTAGTGATGTCGGTGCTGACCTTGTTGTTGGTTCTCTTATAAAAAATATCGGTGGTGGTCTTGCACCTGTTGGCGGATATATTGCCGGTAAATCTGAATATGTTGAAAATGCAGCATATAGACTTACTTCTCCGGGTCTGGGTAGGGAAGTTGGACCGACTTTAGGTGTTACAGCCTCTTTAATTCAAGGTTTATTCTTATCACCTGAAGTAGTTTGCGGAAGTCTTAAGGGTGCTGTTTTTGCATCTAAAATCTTTGAAGATTTAGGCTATAATGTTATGCCGGGTTCTGATGAAAAAAGAGCCGATATTGTTCAAGCTATTCAGATGAACAATGAAGACGAACTTATTAAGTTTTGTCAAGGTATTCAAAAAGGGGCTCCTGTTGATAGTTATGTTGTTCCTGAGCCTTGGGATATGCCAGGTTACGATTGCCCTGTTATTATGGCTGCCGGTGCTTTCGTTCAAGGGTCATCTATTGAACTTAGTGCAGACGCTCCTATTAAAGAACCTTATATAGTTTATATGCAAGGTGGACTTACTTGGCATCACGCTAAAATTGGTGTAATCACTGCTGTTGATAAGTTATACAAAGCCGGTTTTATAAAATTATAATAAAAATAACAATATAAAGAAATTTTTTGAAAATTTTGAGATATATGTTTTGTCTATTTAAAACTAAATTATTGAATACAAAAAGGGGAGATATATATGTTAAAAAAATTTGTTTGTTCGTTATTTGCTGTTGGTGCTATGTTTTGCTTTACATCTGCTGTTTATGCCGGTTCAAATGTATCAGTTAAGGTAAATGACACTAAAGTTTTATTTGAGCAAGAACCTGTTATTGAAAATGGTAGAACCCTTATACCTTTGAGAGGTGTTTTTAATGCACTTAATTGTGAAACAGAATGGCAACCAGCTACAAAAACAGTTGTTGTAAAAAAAGGTAATGACGTTGTTTCTTTAAATATTGGTGACTCCAATGTTTATAAAAATGGCAAAATTTCAGCTAAAATAGATGTTCCTGCTAAAGTTATAAATGGTAGAACTATGGTTCCTATTAGAGGTGTCTTTGAACTATTTGATAACTATGTTGGTTGGAACGAAAGCGAAAGGGCAGTTGAAATATATAGCCCAGACGGTAACAATGTTGATGTTGACTTGAAAGAAATTAGTGAAAAAAATAAAGCTGGTAGCATACTTCAAAACTGTAACACTGTTGAAAAAAGTGCTGTATATTCAAACGGAAATAGCCTTAAAACAACATATACAAAAGACCAAAACGACAAGCTTACAATAAGTGTGAGTGGTAGCACAATAAACAGCTACTACACAGAGGCAGACAGGATTTATTACGAAAATTTTAATGCTAATTCGTACATTATAGCTGATATACTTGGAAATTCTAAAGAATATTTAGACGGATATGACAGCGTTGGTTGGAGCTATACTGATGATGAAAAAGTCGTATTTGCTGTTGAAAATAACGGAAAATACTATATAAAAACAGAAATTCCAGACATTAGTAAAATTTCTGGATTTGCTGATGATATGGAACTTTCTGAAAACAAAGGTAAATATATTTGCCGATTTATAGTCGATTCGAAAACAAAAGAAATTATGGTCTTAGAAGATTATCAAGAAATTGACGGTGTTTCAACTTTGATTTCCAGCGTTTCTATAACAAAAGATGTGGAAAGCTATATACCTCAATTTGTACAAAGAATTGTTAGTGTTCAAAATAAAAACTATATTACTTTTGTTATGCCTAATGGAGATACTGAAGAAAAATATACAGTTGCAACTACACCGAACACTTATGTGAGTTTCTTTGGTATGGACGAATATAATATTTTTAGCGACAAAGAATGTAAAACTCCTTATGATGTGAAAAGTGGAGGAATAAAGGTTTCCGGAAATGTCACTTTATATTGTTTGAAAAAATAAAGATTAAGATTATAAACCCCCTTGTGGCACAGCCTCAAGCGGGTAATTTTATGGTTGGATTTTTGTTTATAACTCTATGTAATATGGGCATATATCTTCATATTCACCATTTTTTAAGCGAAAACCTTTTGGAATTACACCTAACTGATGAAATCCAACTTTTTCGTACAAACGTCTTGCGTAAGTGTTTGTTGCAACAACGGCATTGAATTGTAATATTTTGAAATTTATTTTCTTTGCTTGTTCTATGCAATCTAATACAAGCTTTTCGCCTATGTGCATACCTCTGTTTTTAGAAGAAACAGCATAGCTTGCATTGCATATATGTCCACATCGTCCTATATTGTTTGGGTGCAATATATATAACCCCAAAACAATACCATTTTCAGAGTTTACTGCAACACCACAATAGCTTTGTTCTTTGAAAAATTTAGCCCCTGTGTTCTTGTCTAAAAATTCTTCCTGTGGAAATGCTATTCCGTCACGAACAACTTCATTCCATATATCAACCATATAAGCTACGTCTTTGTCTTCATATTTTCTTATATATATTTCTGTCTTCATTTGTTTTACCCAAATTTCTTATTTTATATTTATAAATTCCTCGATTTCTTCATTTACCATTTTAAGCCCTGAAAGCCAGAAATTTATGTCATATAAATCTATTCCACAAATTTTTACGCAATCGGATATGTTGTTTTTACCTGTCAACGAAAGCATTTTATCATAAGTTGATATAAATGCTGTTTTATCTTCTAAATATTTTGCGTACAAGCCTTTTGCAAGAAGCAACCCGAACGCATAAGGGAAATTATAATAATTAAATTCAGCGTCATAATAGTGAGGTTTACAAACCCACATATATTTATGGAGATAATTTTCGTCAAGACCTTTTCCATACGCTGTCTTTTGTGCTGATAACATAATTTCGTTTAATTCGTTTACCGAAACAAAACCTTTTTCACGTCTTTTAAATACTTCGTCTTCAAATAAAAATCTACTGTATATATCAACTATTGTTTGTGCTATCCCTGATAAATCATTTTCTAAAATTATTCTCTTTTCCTTTTCTGTTGCTGTCTTTAATGCTGAGTTTAATATCAAAGTTTCACAAAAAGTTGAGGCTGTTTCTGCTATCGGCATAGGGTAGTCACAACTTAATTCATTTGCTGAATAAAGACAAGAATCGTGGTAGGCGTGACCTAATTCGTGGGCAAGCGTTACGGCGTCATTTAATGTACCTGTGAAATTTGTTAAAACTCTACTTTCTTTTATTGCGTGAATTGCTTCACAAAATGCTCCTCCGACTTTGCCTTTCTTTGGCATAACATCTACCCAGTTTTTGTCGAATGCGTTTTTTGCAAAATTACCTAACTTCTCGCTGAAATCTGTAAAGTTTTTGGTTACAAAGTCCTTTGCCTCATTGTATGAAAATTTTATATCATCGCTATCTATTGGGGCGAAAAGGTCATAAAATGGCAAACCATTTTTATGTCCTAATAATTCAGCCTTTTTTAAAAAATATTTTTGTATTTCAGGTATGTTTTGTTTTATTGCTGAAAACATTGTGGTTAATATTTTTTCATCTATTCTTGAATTTTTTAATGTCATATCAAGAGGGGAACTATATCCTCTCATTTTCGCTATTGTTATAACTTCGCCTTTTATTCCGTTTAAAGAAAAGGCAGAGGCTGTATCAATTTTTTCGTAAGCTTTTAATTCACTGTAATAAGCTTTTTTTCTTAACTCGGCATTTTCACTATAAGCTAAATTTCGGATTTCTGAAAGTGGATATTGTTCTATTTTTCCGTCTTTTTCCATATCAACAAGTAAATTTGATGATAGCTGTGTCCATTGTTTTTCAAAAAGCATTGAACCGTTTTTTTTCATTTTTGATATTACACTTTCTTCTATGCTCGAAAGTGTGTAATGGCTTTGGTCTTTTAGTTCTTCTATATAAAATGCGTATTCTTTTAATATATCTGATGAGCTTATTATTTCGTCTATATTTTCAATGTCTTTTAAAAAGTGAATGAAATTTACTTCGTGTTCTGTTAAAGATAATTCTATCTCTTCTATTTCATCAATCTCTTTTAGATATTTTTCATTTGATGTGTCTGTACTTGAAATAAGATTTAAGTACAAACTTAACTTGTTATATTTCGCTAATTCGTTCTTTTCTATGACATAGTACTCTAGTTTTTTTGTTATATCTGTTTTTGAAATGTTTTTATCATTAAAATTTTTGTTGCTCCAATTATTTAGTGATTTTATTTTTTCTATATAATTTTTTTTGTCTTGTCTATAAACATCGCTTTCAATGCTTTCGTAAATAGGTGACAAATCCCACACTAAACTCATTTTTTTACACTCCTTTTTGTCTTTGTTTCACAGTAATATTATAATACTTTACTTCATATTTGTAAATTATAATGTTTTTGATTGAAAATAACTAGTTGAAAATTAAATAAGATTAGTATATAATAAAGATAGATTTATTGTACAAGTAGTTTTTATTGATGAAAACTGCTTAAAAAGCTGAAGGGAAGTGGATTTATTGATAAGTACTGCTGAATTAATCGAACTTAATCAAATTATTGAAGCACAACACGGTGACCCACATCATATATTGGGTATGCACGAAATTGAAGTTGACGGAAAAAAATGTCTTGTTGTGAGGGCTTTTATCCCACAGGCAAAAAACATAACTGTTATTGACCCAAATAGTGAACAGAAATATCCTATGCAAAGGATTCATCAAGATGGATTTTTTGAATGTGTTATAAAAGACAGAGATACTTGGTTTAGGTATAAATTTAGTATCGAGGGTTATTCAAACAATAGTTGGGAAACTTATGACGCTTATTCTTTTGCCCCTACTATTTCTGATATGGATATTTATTTATTCAATCAGGGAACTCATTATGAAATTTTTGAAAAACTTGGGGCACACATAAGAAATATTGACGGTGTTGACGGTGTTTCTTTTGCTGTATGGGCACCTAATGCAAGAAGAGTTAGCGTTATTGGTGAATTTAATGACTGGGACGGCAGACGCAATGCTATGCGTCTTATTTCTAACTCCGGTATATGGGAAATCTTTATACCAGGACTTAAAAATTTTGACAAGTATAAATATGAAATTAAATCTTTCTCTGGAGCTTTATTCCAAAAAACTGACCCTTATGGAAATTTTGCCGAATTACGTCCTAGCACTACTTCCCTTATTTTTGATATAAATCAATATAAGTGGAATGATGATGAATGGATTAAAAGACGTGACAGTGGTTGTAACCTCAATGTTCCTATGAATATATATGAAGTTCATCTTGGTTCTTGGAAAAGAGTTGAAGACGAGGACAACAGGTTTTTAAGCTACAACGAACTCTCTGAAACTCTTATACCTTATGTTAAAGAAATGGGATACACTCACATAGAGATATTGCCTATTTCTGAATATCCTTTTGACGGCTCTTGGGGCTATCAAGTTACTGGATATTATGCGCCAACAAGTCGATATGGAAATCCTGAAGAATTTATGAGATTTGTTGACAAGTGTCACGAAAATGGTATAAGCGTTATTCTTGACTGGGTTCCTGCTCATTTCCCTAAAGATGAAAATGGTCTTGCTAAATTTGACGGGACTGCTCTTTATGAACATCAAAACCCTAAACAAGGCGAACACCCAGAGTGGGGGACTTTGATTTTTAATTATGGAAGAAATGAAGTTAAAAATTTCTTGATTGCTAATGCTCTCTTTTGGCTTGAAAAATATCATATTGACGGCCTTAGAGTTGACGCTGTTGCTTCTATGCTTTATTTAGACTATGCTAAAAACGACGGTGAGTGGATTCCTAACAAGTATGGCGGAAATCAAAATCTTGAAGCTGTTGAATTTATAAAACACTTAAATTCTATTATTGACCATAAACACCCAGGTGCTTTAATGATTGCAGAGGAATCAACCTCTTGGGCAAATATTACAAAGAAAACTGAAGACGGTGGACTTGGTTTTAAATTAAAATGGAATATGGGTTGGATGCACGATTTTCTTGAATATGTTGAAAAAGACCCTATTTATAAAAAATATCACCACAACAACCTTACATTTGGTATGGTATATGCTTACAGCGAAAATTTTGTGCTTGTATTGTCTCACGATGAAGTTGTTCACGGTAAAAAATCTATGCTTGACAAAATGCCGGGAGATTTATGGCAAAAATTTGCTAATTTAAGAGTTGCTTACGGTTTTATGTACGGTCACCCTGGTAAAAAACTTTTATTTATGGGTGGTGAGTTCGGTCAGTTTATTGAGTGGAACGAAAAACGTCCTCTTGACTGGTTCTTATTAGATTATGATACTCACAGAGGAATCCACGAGTTTGTTAAAGATTTCAACCATTTATATATCAACGAAAAGGCTTTATGGTTACACGATTTTGACCCTAGTGGATTTGAATGGATTGACTGTAACGACAACTTAAGAAGTATTTATTCTTTCGTTAGAAAAACTGAAGACCCTAAAGATACATTGATGTTTATTTGCAACTTTACTCCGGAACCTAGAATGGACTTTAGAATTGGTGTTCCTTTTGCCGGACAATACATTGAAATTTTTAATTCCGATAACAACAAATATGGTGGTAGTGGAATAATAAATCCTAATCCTATGTATTCCGAAAATATTGAATACAACGGTAGAAATGACAGTATTAGTATTAATATACCACCTCTTGCAGTAACGGTCATAAAGTTTTGTTAAAAATTTTTATAAAAATTACCTTTTTTCGCTTGACGAACATAAAAAAATTGTGTATAATTTTGTAGTGCTTGTTTAAGAGCATATTTAATTTGTTAATCGGTAACCGGAGGGAGGGGAAATTCATGTCAGAAGTTAGAGTAAAAGAAAATGAATCTTTAGACAGCGCTCTTCGTCGTTTTAAAAGAAACTGCGCTAAAGCTGGTATTATGGGCGAAGTTCGTAAAAGAGAACATTACGACAAACCTAGTGTTAAACGTAAAAAGAAATCTGAGGCTGCCAGAAAACGTAAATTTAACTAATTTTTAGAAAAGAAAAGGGATTGATGTTTATGTCATTGAAAGAACAGCTTTTGGCTGATTTGAAGGAGGCTATGAAACAAAAGGACAATATCCTTAAAGATACCGTTCAGATGGTTCGTGCAGGCGTTCTTCAAATTGAAAAGGATAAAAAGATTGAACTTGATGATGACGGTGTTATCGAAGTTGTTGCTAAAGAACTTAAAAAATGCAACGATGTGCTTCCTGACTATGAAAAAAGTGGCAGACAGGATTTAATTGATGAACTTAACAAAAAAGTTGAAATTTTGAAATCTTACCTTCCCGAACAATTAACAACTGATGAAGTTAAAGTTATCGTGGCAGACGCAGTTGCCGAAGTCGGTGCGACTTCTATGAAGGATATGGGCAAAGTTATGTCTTTGGTTCAGCCTAAAGTTAAAGGTCGTGCAGACGGTAAAGTCGTAAGCGATATTGTTAAGCAAATGCTTATGAATAAATAATTTCGGTGCGGAATTATTGAATAGAGGGACTACCTATGGTAGTCCCTTTTATGTTGTAAAGACCGTGGGGCTTTGCCCCATAAGCACTAACTTATAAATAATAACTGATTTTTAGCACAT
>CABVAP010000042.1 GCA_902496345.1 uncultured Eubacteriales bacterium | reverse complement strand
TTGCTTAAAACCTGTATAAACAGCTAATTACAAATTAGGTTAGTGCATATGGGGCTTTGCCCCACTACCCTACTAGCTTTCAGCACTTTTGCTACGCAAAAGCTTAAATTTAGAGAACTCAAAGTTTTCTTACCAGACCCTCGACAAAAATAAAATTTACTAAAAATCATATTTCTATTTAAATAAGGGACAACACTCCAAAGTCTTTATCTAAAAAAAATTTACATACATATTAATTATACATAATAAAACCAGCCGTGTCAAAGTCTGGACGATTTTTCTCTATTATTTATCTTTTAGGTAGATATATTTTTTGTCTTTATGTGTATTGTTGATAAGTTTTTACACGAATATTTGGTAATTGTGAATAATTTTTATTTTTTTTGTTTTTCTTCTTGATTATCCACATCATTTTTGTTATTATATTTATATTAGTGTTAATAAAAAGTGAATAACTTTTCCCACATTAGTTATTCACAATTTGTTGATAAGTCTGTTGATAACTTTAACGTAACTTTTAAATATTCGCATTTAACCCCTACTTTTTTTGCGAATATTCTTTTTATGGATTTTGTTTATAACCTTTTGTGTGGCTATCGTTCGCCTTTTTGTCCACATATTTTAATTTTTTTATTATCCACATTTTGTGTTCTCGTTTCTTTATTAACTTTTTTGTGACTTTTATTAACATTTTATTAACTTCTGCTGTTGATTTGTATGTCCGTTTTTTTATTTATATGTTTTATTTTAATTTTCTGTTTATAGCATTTTATTTACAGAATTTTTTTAGTCTATAAAAGGCAGCTATTTTAAGACAGCACAGTAAACTATTACTTTATTTATTGTCTAATCTTTTAGACATCTTGCAAAGGAAGGACCTAATATGAATGAAATTTGGGAAAAAGTCATTAAAATAATTGAGCCAAATATCAGTAGCGTGTCTTTTGACACCTGGTTCAACAACAACAAATTAAAACTTATCGCAATAACTGATTCTGCCTTTATACTCAGCGCTGCTGACCAGGTTACCGAAAACTTTATAAATAAACGTTTTCTTCCCCTCATTAAAACTGCTGTTGAGGACGTTATGGGTGTTCATTTTGAAATCATAGTTAAAATAAAAACTGACCCTAGCTTATATAGCTTGACTAATGAAAACAACTCTATACAAAATAGCGACAACGGTCAGATGAAACTTAATTTACCGAACGACCCTGTAAACAGTTATGTTTCATCTCCTCTTAACCCTAAATATGTGTTTGAAAATTTTGTCGTTGGTGCTAGTAATGAATTTGCTTATGCTGTTTCTGTTGCTGTGGCAGAGGCCCCTGGTTTAGTCTATAACCCTCTTTTCCTTTATGGAAACGTTGGACTTGGTAAAACCCACCTTATGCACTCAATCGCTCATCATATACTTGAACAAAACCCTAAGGCTAAAGTTATTTACGTTTCTACCGAAACTTTCCTTAATGAACTTATCGTAGCTATTGGAAATAAAACAACAAGAGAGTTTAAAGAAAAATACAGAAACGTTGACGCTTTGCTTATCGATGATATTCAGTTCATCTCTTCAAAAGACGCAACGCAAACTGAATTTTTTCATACATTTAACGCTATTTTGGAGTGTAACAAACAAATTATTATATCCTGTGACCGTCCACCTTCAGAAATTAGCAACCTTGAAAAACGTCTTAGTACTAGATTTGCTAGTGGTATTACAGCTGATATTCAACCACCTGACGTTGAAACTAGAACTGCTATACTTAAAAATAAAGCAAAACTCGATAACATCTCTGTTCCGGAAGAAGTTTTAGCTTATACTGCTAAGATGATTTCTTCAAGCATTAGAGAGCTTGAGGGAGCTTTAACGACAATATGTGCTTATGCAAAACTTACTAAACAAGAAATTACTGTTGACCTTGCTAAGATAGCACTTAAAGATATTATTAGAAATCACGAAAAACAGGAACTTTCTGTCGAATATATTCAGTCTACTGTTGCTGATTATTTTAAAATTTCAACAGAAGATTTAAAGGGTAAACGAAGAAGCAAAAACATTGTATATCCTAGACATATAGCTATGTATCTTTGCCGAAAATTGCTCGATTGTCCTTTAACTGATATTGGTAATGCCTTTGGTGGTAAAGACCATTCAACTGTAATTAACGGTTGCGAAAATATCTCTAAAGGTCTTGAAAACAACACTAACCCTACTATGGTTAAAAACGTAAATGATATTACAGCTATTTTATCTAAAGAATAGTGCTGTTTATAACTCTGTTGAAAAACTGTTTAATATTTGTTGATAAGGTGGGGCGTATTTTTGTGTGTGAATTAGGTTGAAAATACACGTTTTTATGCACTTAGTTATCCACATCGAAAAATACTGTTAGCTCTAGGTGTTGAAAGTCTTTTCCCCAAATCCACGCCCCCTACTACTATTACTATAAAAAGTTTATATATAATATATTATATTATATTATATTATTTTTTTGTAATATCTGATATTGCTCTTTCTGGCCCCATTGGCGTTTTTATTTTTTGAATTTTTGTTAATGGTAACTTGCATTTTTATAACTTTTTAATATAGTAAGTTTTGTCGTATTTTTATTTTATAATTTAACAGAGATTTTGAAAGAGTAATTTATAATATTATTTAAGATTGATGAAAGGAATTAGTTGATATGCTTATAAATTGTTATAAAGATGAACTTCTTGGTAAAATAAACATTGTTTCAAAAGCTGTTGCATCTAAAACTACTCAGGAAATTTTGGAATGCATATTGATTACAGCTGATAATCAAGGTGTTAGACTTACAGCTAACAATATGGAACTTGCAATTGAAACTTGCAATATGGAAGCTGAAATAATTGAAAAAGGTGCTATTGCTGTTGATGCAAAAACTTTTTTCGAAATTATTCGAAATTTGCCAGAAAATGAGGCTCATATCGAAAGTGATGACAATAACAACGTCACTATTACAAGTGGTAAATCAAAGTTCAATATATTTGCTTTGCCTGCAAGTAGCTTCCCTGCATTACCTACTGTAGAGAAAAATGTCAAATATGAAACAAAATCAAATGTTCTTAAAAATATGATAAAACAGACCATATTTTCGGTTGCTGTTGAGGAAACAAAGCCGATTTTTACTGGTGAGCTTATGGAAATAAAAAAAGACTGTTTTAATTTAGTTGCGATAGATGGGTTTAGAGTTGCATTTAGAAAAACAGAGATGGTAAATGAAAATGAAAACGTTAGTGTTGTTGTTCCAGCAAGAACACTTGGCGAAATCAGTCGAATTTTACCAGACAAGGAAGAAGAGATAGTTTCTATGTACTTTACAGATAACCTTGCTCTTTTTGAAACAACTGATTTTACTCTTGTTTCTAGACTTTTGGAAGGGGAATTCTTTAAATATGAGTCTAGCTTTACAGATGAATATAACACATCAATCGATATAAATAGACACGAGTTTTTAAGTTCACTTGAAAGAGCAACTCTGCTTGCCAAAGACTCAAAGAAAAATCCTGTTGAGTTGAATATTAAAGACGGTATTTTAGCTATTACATCAAACAGCAACGTTGGTACGTCTTACGAAGAAGTTGAAATTGAATTTGAAGGCGATGACCTCAAAATTGGTTTCAACCCTAGATATTTAATAGACGCACTTAAAGCTATCGATGACGAAAAAATAAATTTAAAATTTATGTCACAGCTTAGCCCTTGTATTATAAGAGGTCTTGAAACTGATGATTATAAATATTTGATATTGCCTTTACGACTTAACAGTTAGTAAAAGCTTATTAAAACAGGAATTAGGAATAGGAATTTTGGAATAGGCTGCAAAATAAAATAGGGATTTGGAATTAAAATTAAAAAATAGGGATTAGTAATTTGTAAAGTTGGTGAGATTATGGAAGTACAGGAATACAAAATTGATACGGAATTTATTAAATTACAACAAGTAATTAAAGCTGCAAACCTTGTTTCTCAAGGCTCTGACGCTAAAGAACTTATTTTATCTGGAGAAGTTAAACTAAACGGTGAGATTGTTTTACAAAGGGGTAAAAAAGTTCACTCTGGAGATACTGTTGAGGTAAACGGATTTGGAACAATAAAGGTTTTATAACAAGGGTGTTTATGGCGTTTTGTTTAATTAAATTTAAATGTTATAGGCGAAATTTCTTGATTAAGTAGGTGAGGGCGTGTTCGTTGAAAAACTTTCGGTTAGAAATTTCCGAAATTTGAAAAAAGTTGATATTGAGTTAAACAAAAATATAAATATATTTTATGGCGACAACGCACAGGGAAAGACGAGCATTTTAGAAAGTATCTACTTCTGCTCTACAGGAAGAAGCCACAAAACTCATATCGACAAGGACGTTATAAATTTTGAAACGGACAATTCTCACCTTAGGGTTACTGTTTGTGATGATACAATTTCTGATAAAATCGATGTTCATCTGGTTAAGGGTAAAAATATAAAAAAAGGAATAGCTGTGAACAGCGTACCTGTTCGCAAAATTGGCGAGTTGTTTGGTATTTTGCACATTGTTTTGTTTGCTCCAGAGGATTTACAACTTATAAAAGCCGGTCCGTCTGAAAGACGTAGGTTTATGGACCTTGAAATGTGCCAGCTTAGTAAAGTCTATTACTATGACCTTAGGCAGTATTGCAAGGTATTGAAGCAAAGAAACAATTTACTCAAAGAGTTGCAGAAAAATCAGCGAAACAGGGAAAAAACAGATACACTCAAAGAAACTTTGATAGTATGGGATATGCAACTTTTGGATTTCGGCAAGAAGATAATAGCCCAAAGAAAAAAGTTTGTAAAAGATATTTCAGATATTGCAAGCGATATTCATTCAAGAATTACAGGTGACAAAGAAAATCTTGAAATAATTTACAAACCAAACGTGCTTGAAGATGAGTTTGAAAAAAAACTTGAACGAAACATCGAAAAAGATATTTTGTACGGAACGACAAGCACAGGGCCTCACAAAGACGATTTAACATTTATGATAAATGGATTTGACGCTAGAAGTTATGGCTCTCAAGGGCAACAGAGAAGTGCTGCCCTTTCGGCAAAACTTGCTGAAATAGAAATAATAAAAAAAGAAAAAGGCTCAGAGCCTGTGTTATTGCTTGATGACGTGTTATCAGAGCTTGACGAAAAAAGACAATCTTTTTTGCTTGAAAGCATAAGGGATATTCAAGTGATAATTACGTGTACAGGTATTGAGGAAATCACAAAAAAGGCAGCTGGTGACATCAGTATATTTTTTGTTGAAGACGGTGTTATTGTTACAGAGCAACAACATTGTTGCTAGTTCAGCACTTTTACAAAGCAAAAGTGCTGTGAATAATTAAAAATTTTAATTAACCCCTATTTTAGGCCAGGTCTAAAACAGGGGTTGTTTTTTAGTTTAAAACATTATGGATTTGATCAAGGTTTTAAAAAGAGCTTTTGGGGCAACGACACAAGGTCTTAAACTTAAATTTTTGTTAAAATTTTTTGAAAATAGGTATGGTGAAAATCGGAAATCTGTGGTATAATAGTATAGCTGTAGTTTTGGGGGATTTGTTTATGTTTTTGAATGTTGGAGCTGACGTTGATGTCTTTTTAAAGGACATTGTTGCTGTAATTGATATTGTCGAAAAAGACGATGAAAATGCTGGTCAGATAAATAGTGAGTTTGTCGCAAATATGTTTAAACAGAAAAAATGTGTCGTGCTGGACAAAAATGTTTCTCGTTCGGCTATCGTGGTCGAAAAACTAGGGGAGATTACTGTTTACTTGTCGCCTCTTTCTGTTAAAGCTATTAGAAAAAGACTTCAAAGTAAATTGATTTTAAAATCTATTTAAACTGGCTTAGCTGTTTGGTCGTTTTGTTATATATGTTATACTTGTACAACTGTTTTAAATGTGAGTTTTGGGGCTTTTTTTAGTTGTATAAACAAATAAAACAAAAAGTATAAAAAACATAAACAAAATTAAATATTAAAAATAAAATTGTGAAATTCTTTGTCTGTACTTGATTTTAAGAATTTTTTGACTTGATTTAGTGACTGAATGAAAGTTCAGTTCATTTTGGGAAGATTACGCACCACCTTTGGTGCAACGAAAGGAAGAAGTTTTTATGTCATCGGAATACAATGAAAATCAAATACAAATCTTGGAGGGACTTGAGGCTGTTAGGGTTAGGCCTGGTATGTATATCGGCAGTACATCTGCTAAAGGCTTACACCACTTGGTTTATGAAATCGTGGATAACTCAATCGATGAGGCCTTAGCTGGTTACTGTACCGAAATCGAAGTTACTATTCACAAAGACAACGTTATCTCTGTTAAAGACAACGGTAGAGGTATTCCTGTTGGCATTCACCCTCAAAAAGGTATCCCTGCTGTCGAAGTTGTATTTACTATACTTCACGCCGGAGGTAAATTCGGTGGTGGAGGATACAAGGTTTCTGGTGGTCTTCACGGTGTTGGTGCCTCTGTTGTTAATGCCCTTAGTGAATGGCTTACTGTTAGAATTTACAACGATGGTAAAATCTATGAACAGCATTACTCAAGAGGTAATGTACTTGATAAACTTACTGTTGTTGGTGAATGCGATAAAGACAAAACTGGTACTTTTGTCGAATTTAAAGCTGACGATGAAATCTTTGAAGAAACTGAATATAGCTATGAAGTTTTACAAGAGCATCTTCAAGAAACAGCCTTTCTTACAAAAGGCGTTAAAATAACCCTCAAAGACTTACGAAACGAAGATGACCCTGTTGAAAATATTTACCACTATGAGGGTGGTATCAAGGAATTTGTTGAGCATATAAACAAAAACAAAGTTCCTGTTTACGAAGATATTTTTTATTGTGAAAGTGTTAAAGATAACGTATCTGTTGAAATTGCTTTTCAGCATAATGACGGCTTTGCTGAAAACACATACACTTATGCTAACAACATCAACACAACAGACGGTGGTACTCATTTAGCTGGTTTTAAAAGTGGCCTTACAAAAACTATAAACGACTATGGTAGACGTTTTGGACTACTTAAAGACAGCGACAAAAACCTTACTGGTGACGATATTCGTGAGGGTCTTACTTGTGTTATAAGCGTTAAAATTGAAAATCCACAGTTTGAGGGTCAAACTAAAACAAAACTTGGTAACAGCGAAGCTAAAAATGCTGTTGAGTCTGTTTTATCTGAAAACCTCACTTATTTCCTTGAGGAAAATCCTGCTGTTAGTAAGCTTATCTTTGAAAAAGCTCTTGTTGCCTCTCGTGCAAGGGACGCTGCTAAAAAAGCTAGAGAGCTTGTTAGAAGAAAATCTGCCCTTGAAGTTTCCAGACTTCCTGGTAAACTTACTGACTGCTCTGAAAAAGACCCAACAAAATGTGAAATTTACATAGTCGAAGGTAACTCTGCCGGTGGTTCTGCTGTTGACGCAAGAACACCTAAGACACAGGCTGTATTGCCTTTAAGGGGTAAAATACTTAACGTTGAAAAAGCAAGGCTTGACAGAATTTTAGGCAACGAAGAAATTAGGTCTATGATTACTGCATTTGGTACAGGTATTCACGAAGACTTTGATATAAGCAAGTTACGATACCATAAAATTATTATTATGACCGATGCCGATGTTGACGGTGCCCACATCACAACTTTACTTTTGACATTTATATTTAGGTTTATGACACCTCTTATTGAACAAGGCTATGTTTACCTTGCTAAGCCACCATTGTTCAAAGTTGAAAAGTCAAAGAAAGAATATTACGCGTACAGCGACAACGAACTTACAGAAATCCTTGACACAATCGGTCGTGACGGTATCAAGCCTATTCAGCGTTACAAAGGTCTTGGTGAAATGGACCCTGAACAGCTTTGGGAAACTACTATGGACCCAGAAAAGAGAATCCTTATGAGGGTTACTATGGACGATGCTAGAATTGCTGACGAAATATTTGACAAACTTATGGGCGATAGGGTAGAGCCTAGACGTGAGTTTATTCAAGAAAACGCTAAATATGTTACAAACCTTGATGTATAGAAAAATGTAAGACCATAAGACCGTGTGCGTTGCCTATACCAACAAGCCTTATCAGAATCTACAACGGCACATTAGCTTGCATAAAATCAATTTAAAATAAATCAGTACTTTTGCTATGCAAAAGCCGGCATACGCCGTCCGGATTTCTTTCCGGTGCCAGTCAGCACTTTTGCTATGCAAAAGCCGGCATACGCCGTCCGGATTTCTTTCCGGTGCCAATTGAACTGTTTTTGTTTTAAACCGATTTTATTTGTACAAGCTCATAGTCAGTGCCGTGTATTTGCCGAGAAAGTTATAAGGGACGGCGAAGCCGATACAAGGTTTAGGTCAAGCCTTTTTCTAAAGGCTTGTGGGGTTTGGGGCAAAGCCCCAAGGTCTTAAAATGCTTCAAGAGCATTTTTGGAAGTTTGAAACCTTTTTGCGATAGAAAAAGGTTTCAAAAGATTTAATTTTATTTTCTTGCAATAAATAGTGGGGTGGTGGGGCAAAGCCCCACGGTCTTGTAAAAATAAAAAAAAGAGGAAATGTTTATGGAAAATCAAAATCAATACGATAAGATTATGGACGTTGAGATTTCTGAAAAAATGAAAACGTCTTATATAGATTATGCTATGAGTGTTATCGTTGCAAGGGCTTTGCCAGACGTTCGTGACGGTCTTAAACCCGTTCATAGACGTATACTTTATGCAATGAACGAACTTAACCTTGACCCGTCTAAAGGGTATAAAAAATGTGCTAGAATAGTCGGTGACACGATGGGTAAATATCACCCTCACGGTGACGCTGCTATCTATGACGCTCTTGTTCGTCTTGCACAGGACTTCTCAATGAGATATACCCTTGTTGACGGTCACGGAAACTTTGGTAACGTTGACGGTTACCCTGCTGCTGCTCAAAGATATACAGAGGCTAGAATGAGTCCTATATCTATGGAAATGCTTGCAGATATAGAAAAAAATACTGTCAACCTCGTTGATACTTATGACGGGGAAACTAAAGAACCGGAAGTTTTGCCTTCTAGGTTCCCTAACTTGCTTGTAAACGGCTCTTCTGGTATAGCCGTTGGTATGGCAACTAATATCCCTCCACATAACCTATGTGAGGTTATTGACGGTATCGTTAAAATTATCGATAACCATATCTTTGAGGGTAAAGAAACAGATGTAGATGAACTTTTGTCTATAATCAAAGGCCCTGACTTCCCAACTGGTGCAACTATCCTTGGTAGAAGTGGGATACTTAGTGCCTATAGAACTGGTAGAGGTAAAATAACTATTCGCTCTGAGGCTGAAATCGAAACTATGCCTAACGGTAGAGAAAGAATAGTCGTTACTGAAATACCTTATCAGGTAAATAAATCTCGTATGATTGAAAAAATCGCTGAACTCGTTAAAGATAAAAAAGTTGAGGGAATTTCTAGCCTTAACGATGAGTCTAGTAGAGATGGTATCAGAGTTGTTATCGAATGTAAAAAAGACTCTAATGCGTCTGTTATTTTAAATCAGCTTTATAAATATTCGTCTTTGCAAGAGTCTTATAGCATTAACTTCTTGGCTATCGTAAATGGTGAGCCTAGAATCCTTAACCTTAAACAAATGCTTGAATACTACTTGCAACATCAAGAAGAAGTTGTTACAAGAAGAACTAAATTTGATATGGACAAGGCTTTAAAAAGAGCCCACCTTGTTGAGGGCTTCTTGAAGGCTTTAGACCACATAGACGAAGTTATATCTATAATCAGAGGCTCTCAAACAACTGCTGAGGCTAAAGAAAAACTTGTTGCAAGATTTGAATTTACTGACCCACAGGTTACTGCTATCGTTGAAATGCGTCTTAGAAGTCTTACCGGACTTGAGAGAGAAAAGCTTGAAAACGAATATGCTGAACTTATGGAACTTATCAAAGATATGCGTGCGATATTAGCCGATGAAAATAGACTTTATCAAGTTATCAAAGACGAACTTCTTGTTATCAAAAGGAAATATGGTGACGATAGAAAAACTCAGATTGTTCAAGATTACAACGACATCGACATCGAAGACCTTATCGAAGACGAAATGAGCGTTGTTACTCTTACAAGACTTAATTACATAAAACGACTTCCTCTCACAACTTACAAGAGTCAAAACAGAGGTGGTAAAGGTGTAATCGGTATGCAAACAAGAGATGAAGACCTTGTTAAAAATCTTTTCTTGTCAAGCAACCACAACTATATTCTTTTGTTCACAAACAAAGGTAAAGTTTACAGAATTAAAACTTACGAAGTGCCAGAGGCAGGTAGAACTGCAAAGGGTACTCCTATCGTAAACCTTTTAAATCTTTCTCAAGATGAAAAAATTAGTGCCGTTATGCCACTTAAAGAGTTCGAAAATGATTATCTCGTTATGACAACTAAAAACGGTATAATAAAAAAGACCGAACTTAGAAAGTTCCAAAATATCAGAAGTGGTGGTCTTATCGCTGTAAACTTAAAAGAAAATGATGAGCTTATCTCTGTTAAGAGAACAGACGGAAACAGTCAAATCTTTGTTGCTACAAGATTTGGTATGGCTGTTAAATTTGACGAAAATGACGTTAGGGAAATGGGCAGAACAGCGTCAGGTGTTCGTGCTATTAAACTTAATGACGGTGACGAAGTTATCGCATCAGAAGTCGTTAAAGACGGTCTTAAAATGCTTATCGTTTCTGAAAAAGGTTACGGAAAATGTACTAATGCCGAAGAGTTTAGACTTCAAACAAGAGGTGGTAAAGGTACTAAAGCTTACAAGATTACCGAAAAAACAGGTAATATTGTTGGCGTAAATATGGTAAACGACAACGAAGAACTTATGATGATTACAAGCGACGGTGTAGTAATTAGAATTAGAATTAAAGACATATCAACAACTAGCAGAGTTACTCAAGGTGTTAAACTTATCAACGTTGGTGATAATGTTAAAGTTATGAGTACTGCAAAAATCGAAGAAGAGTACATTTATTCTGAAGATGACGAAAATTCTGATGACAGTGTTGATGAAAATAATTCAGATAGTAACGAATAAAATTTACGGTGTATAAATTGTACTAATTTTATGTTACAAAAATATTAAAATTTAAAAAAAACTTAAAAAATTTAATGTTTTTTTGCTTGTTTTACTTGACTTGATTTTTGTTATCTAATATAATAGAAACAGTGCTTGGGCATATTTAAGGAAAAAGGGAGGTGCTTTGAAGTGAAAATGACATTTCAGCCAAAGAAAAGACAAAGAAGTAAAGTTCACGGTTTCAGAAAAAGAATGAGTACTGCTAACGGTAGAAAAGTTGTACTCAGAAGACGTAAAAAAGGCAGAAAGGCTTTAACTGCTTAATCGATACAGTTGGTCTATGCCCCAACTTGGGCTATAGTTATTTATAAATTTGGCGTATACGCTGAATTTATGGGCGTTTTACGTTTCGGTTATTGATTGCTTGCCTTTGCAGGTGGTCTTTGACGTGTATGGGGACTGATTTTTAATCGGTACATTGCCTTTATTGGACTTTTGACTTTTATAAGTTTTGAGAAAGTGAGGATTATTCCTGTTTTGCGAGTGTTCTCCTTTCTCATATTTTTTGTGACGGCTTTTTTCTAAATTTAATATTTTATTTATTTTAAATTTGCCGTTCTATTGTTATTGTAAATTTGGGCCGCTTTTTGTGGCCTTTTATTCTTTAAAATAAGGATTGAATAGCTTTGATTTTTACAGAATCTCTTAAAAAAAATTATCAGTTTAGATTTGTTTATAACAGAGGTAAATCTATCGCAAACAAATATCTTGTTATGTATGTCTTGAAAAATGGCAAAGATATTAATCATCTTGGCGTTTCTGTTAGCAAAAAAGTTGGCATAAGCGTCGTTCGAAGCAGAGTTACAAGACTTATAAAAGAAAGCTATAGATTATCCGAAAAAAATATTAAAAGTGGTTTTGACATCGTTGTTATCGCTAGAACATCTTGCAACGGGGCGTCTTATGAAAGCGTCAATAAGTCACTTAATCATTTACTTAAAAAACACGATTTATTCGTGTAGATTTTTTTATTTTTATTTAATTAATTTATTCGTTCAGTATGTTGGCTATTTTAAGGGGATTGGTTATGAAAAAGATTTGTCTTATGCTTATAAGGTTTTATCAAAAATTTATCTCTCCTATGAAAAAACCTTGCTGTAGATTTTATCCAACGTGTTCAAGCTATGCCTATGAGGCTTACAGCAAATATGGTTTTTTTAAAGGGTCTTATCTTACTATCTGGAGAATTTTACGTTGTAATCCTTTTTGCAAGGGTGGCTATGACCCTGTGCCTTGATTTATTATTTAAACTGAACTGTTTTGCCGATTTTTTGGTGAGGGTTTATTTTTTTACCTTAAATTTAGTGTGAAAAATTATTAAAATTTTATTGAAAAGACTAAAAGACTAAAATTATTAAAAAATTAAATTTACTATTGATTAGGGAGGTATTTACTTGCTTAGTATTAGCTCATTTATTGCTTTTTTAGTTGCAACAATACCTGATAAACCAGGTTTTATCGTTGGGCCTATCTCTTGGATTTTAGGCGGAATTTTAAATTTTGTTTACAACATTGTAAGTTTAGTATCAGAAAATTTCTCTCTTGGGGTTACTATAATTATCGTTACCATTATTGTTAGATGCCTTATGATTCCTCTTGCCTTAAAGCAACAGAAATCTATGGTCATTATGCGAAAAATTCAGCCTGAAATTAAAAAAATTCAGGACAAGTATAAAGACGATATGGCTGACCCTGAAGTTAAAAGAAAAATGAACACAGAAATGCAGAAGTTATATTCAAAACATAGCTACAACCCTTTTAGTGGCTGTCTTCCTTTGATTATCCAACTTCCTATTTTCATCGCTTTATATTATATTATGCAAAATCCGTATGCTTATATCGATACAATCGGTCAAAACTACACAGATATAAGCAACGTTATTATTGAAGAAGTAACTGCTGACAAAGAGGAGGGTCTTAAACTCCTTGAAAAATCAGAAGATATTCAAAAAATTAAGGCTAAAGGCGAAGCTGCTCAAACTGACGCAGACAAAGCTCTTATCCTTGAATATGACGGAAATAAATGGGTTTACTGGAGCAACTTTGTTTCTAGCGAATCAGTTCAGAATGCTATCCCTAAAGATACTGATGACGGAGTTAAATTTGATTTCTTATCATCTGAAGACTTAAACAGACTTTTAAGCAAGCTTACTCCTAGTGAATGGGACGGCATAAAAGAACATTTCAACAGCGACGTCATTGTTGAAAATCTTAACACTAAAGACAACATCGAAAGTTTTGGTTTTGGCATTAACCTTACTGAAACTGCTGGTTTTGGTTTACCTGGTATCTTTATTACTCTTTTATCAGGTCTTACTACTTTCTTATCTAGCTGGCTTATGATGAGAAAAAACAAAAATATGGGTGGAGCTGCTGCCTCTCAACAAAAAATTATGATGATTACAATGCCACTTATGATGGCTTGGATTACTTCTGGTCTTCCTTGTGGTGTTGGTTTATACTGGATAAGCTCAAATATATTTATGATTGTTCAACAACAAGTGTTAAACAAATATTATGAAAACAAACTTGGATTAGAAGATGACAAAAATAAAAATGTTATTGACGAAGTACCTATTGAACAAGGTAATGGAAAAAACAAGGGCAAGAGAAGCAAGAGGTGATTTTTTATGATAAACAGCATTGAAGTTATGGGAAAAAACAAGGACGAAATTATTAACAACGCACTTGTTCAGCTTAACGCACAGTTAGACGAAGTTGAAATTGAAATTATTGAAGAGGGTACAAAGGGTTTCCTTGGTATCGGAAGCAAACCTTATAAAATCAGAGTTACAAAAAAATCTGACCCTGTTAAAGTTGCAACTGACTTTTTACGTGAAGTATTTATCTCTATCGGTATAAGCATTGACATCAAATGCGAACTTACTGAAGATAGATGCTTGAATATTGATTTAAGTGGAAACGATATGGGTATTATCATCGGTAAAAGAGGTCAAACTCTTGATTCTTTACAATATCTTACTAGCATAATCGTTAATAAAACTGAAGATAGTTTTGTAAACGTTAGCATTGACACAGAGCATTACAGAAACAAGAGAAAAGAAACTCTTGAAAGTCTTGCAATCGGTCTTGCTAAAAAAGCTAAACACATTAGACGTGATGTTGTTCTTGAGCCTATGACTCCTAACGAAAGAAGAATAATTCACTCTACTTTACAAAATGACAAATATGTTACTACTCACAGCGAAGGTGAGGGTACTTCTCGTTACGTTGTTATATCTCCTAAAGAAGAATACAAAGAAGGCTACAAAGAAGGCTACAAAGGTGGCTTTAAACCTAACAGAGGTTACAATAAAGACGGTGGCTTTAAATTTGGCTACAAAGGCAGAAGAGGTGGCCACAAAGGTGGCTTTAAGTCTGGATATAACAAAGGTTATAACAAAGACTATAATAAAGATTATAACAAAGATTTTAGCAAAGAAAATAAGGAATACAACAAGGAAAGCAAGGAAGTTTCGAGAGGTAGTTTCGGTGGAAACTATACAAAAGAAAGTTACGGTTTTAGAGCTGATTTCACTACTAACCCAGTTTCTGAGCCAGCTCCTATCCCTGCTATGCCTGCACCTAACGTTGAACCTAAAGATGAAAACTAATTTTTATTTTTCTCAGAGGACCTCGGGGCAATGCCTTTGAGGTCCTGATTTTTTATGTGGGCAAATGTCTTATAATTTTAAAATTTATTAAACAGGTGATTTTATGGAATTTGATTTTGATAATACAATTGCTGCAATCTCTACTCCCGTTGGGGCAGGGGGGATTGCTATTGTTAGAATGAGTGGTAAAGACTCGATTTCTATTCTTGAAAAAGTATTTAAACCTTTTGGTGGTAAAAAGGTTGCAGATTTAAAAAGTCATACGGTGACTTATGGTCACATAGTTGATGATGAAAAAATAATTGATGAAGTGCTTGTTATTTTTATGAAAGGCCCTAAATCATACACAAGAGAAGATGTTGTTGAGATTAACTGCCACGGTGGTATTAAAGTTGTTAAATCTGTTTTAAACACGCTTATTAAATATGGTGCTGATATGGCTATGCCTGGCGAATTTACTAAACGTGCATTTTTAAATGGTCGAATTGACTTATCTCAAGCCGAAGCAGTTATTGACCTTATAAACGCAAAAACAGAACTCTCTGAAAGGGCCTCAATTAACCGTCTGGAGGGTCGTTTATCTCAGAGGGTTAAAGATATTAGGGAAGAGATATTAACCGTTACAGCTCATATAGAGGCTAATATAGACTACCCTGAACACGAAGACGAAACTATGACGTATAAAATGGTTACTGAAAAGACAGGGGAGGCTATTAAAAAAGTTTCTCATCTTATCGACACAGCCGACATCGGCAAGATAATAAAAGAGGGGATTAAGACCGTTATTATCGGAAAACCGAACGTTGGTAAAAGTTCGCTTATGAACTGTTTAATTGATGAAGATAGGGCAATTGTTACAGATATTCCTGGAACAACTAGGGACATTCTTGAAGAACACATCAACATAAAGGGTGTTCCACTTAATATTATAGATACAGCCGGTATTCGTGACACAGATGATGTTATCGAAAAAATAGGTGTTGAAAAGTCATTAGAATATGCTAAAATTGCTGACTTTATTTTCCTTGTTCTTGACGGCTCAAAGGAGCTTACTGACGAAGACACAGAAATATTTGAATTTATCAAGGAAAATTCTAAAAAAGCTGTTGTTCTTATAAACAAAAGTGACCTTGAACAAAATATTGACAAAAATCGAATTTTTGAGTATATTGACAAGGAATATGTTTTAACGGTATCAGTTAAAAATAACTATGGTATTGATGAATTATTCGAAAAAATAAAAGACTTATTCTTTAATGGCGAAATTGACGTTGATGATGAAGCTATTGTTTCTAACGAAAGAAATAAGGCGTCCTTAATTAAGGCGAAAAAGAGCCTTGAAAACGTTTTAGATACAATTGATAACAAAATGCCAGAAGATTTCTTATCTATGGATTTGATGCAGGCTTATGCTTATCTTGGCGAAATCATTGGTGAAACAGTCGATGAAGATGTTATTGATAAAATTTTCTCTGAATTTTGCTTGGGGAAATAGGATAGGGGAGTTGGAGTTTGTTATTTGGTTGTAGGTTAATAAAAAGGCTGGACCTAAACTTTGTATCGCTTCGCCGTCCTTATTTACGTTTACGACTAAAATAAAATTACCTAAAATCTTATTTTAGTTTAGTTACAAGTTTATATAAAATTTGAATTTCTTGAAACCTTTTTCTATCGCAAAAAGGTTTCAAACTTCCAAAAATGCTCTTGGA
>CABVAP010000041.1 GCA_902496345.1 uncultured Eubacteriales bacterium | reverse complement strand
CCCCTAAAATTCCCTTACAATTAAAAGAAACGACCGAATGTAAAAGTTCGGTCAACGTGGGTGTGGTGGTCCTTCGTTTGGGTTCAATTCCTAAAGCACCGAAATTCATTTATTTGTTGTTCACTCCTTTCTGGGGAAAAGACAGGCTTAGGCTTGTCTTTTTTCTTGCAAAAAAATAAAAAGGTAAGGTGAGTGTTATTGCTATATAAGAGTTGTCCTAGGTGTGGAAAAAGGATTGAAGTAGGTACGAAATGCAATTGTCAGAACAAAAGGTATAAGGAAGAAGACAAGTATAAACGAGAGAGCCGAGAAAAGAAGTTCTATTCCTCTGTAGCTTGGCAGAGGGTAAGGGCTAAGGCAATTAACAGGTATAACGGCTTAGATATATATAGTTATTATATCTTTCAAAGAATTGAAATCGGTCAGACGGTTCATCATATAATTCCTGTAAAGGAATGTTGGGCAAAGAGGTTCGATGTCAATAATCTGATATATCTTACCGAAGAAAATCATCAACGCATACATAAGCTGATGAGAGAGAGCGACAGCAACGAGGTTAAGACTATGCTGAAAACTCTCATTGTAAAATTTTGCTTAGAATTTGGGAAAAAATGAATGAATTTAGGGGGGTATTTTTTTGAAAAAAATCGACTTTTTTCAAGACCGCACCCCCAGCTTTCTTTACGCAAAATTCTAAATAAAAAAATTTCTATCGGAAAGGGGGAAAAAATATGCCACGAAACAGAAAGCCGTTGGCGATGCAGAAAGGTCATTTGACTGTTGTACAGCAGGAGGAAAAAACACGGCAAGAACAGCTTGTGACAGTTGGAAACGAGCAGTTGAAGAAAACTCCAAAATGGCTTATTGATAACACGGCAAAAGCCGAATACAAAAGGCTTGTAAAAGAGTTTGAAAAAATCGAAGTTGTTGGAAATCTAGACTTGAATAATATAGTTTGTTATTGCAATGCTTATTCAAATTATCGCAAGGCTACAGCAGAACTTGCTGGTGAACCGTTGGTTATTGAGAAAACGTTGCCGAACGGTTCTTCTGTTATGTCAGAAAATCCCCTTATAAAGATACAAAAAACGTATGCTGAAGAAATGAGAAAGTTCGCAACAACAGTAGGGCTTACTATTGACAGCAGATTGAAAACGGCTTGTTTCCAGACTTCTAAAGAAAATGAAGCTATTATTGATGATTTTGGAGATTTTTAAGTTTAAGTTATAAATAGAGTTGGTAGATGAGTGGGGGAAAGGCTAAGAAAAATTGGCTGGTAGACGAGGTGGGGTAGTTAGGTTTATAGATTGTGGGTGGGTTTATTATGATAAAGCTAATTAATAACATATACAAAAAAGATAAAGTTACTATTGACTTGACTAATGTTTTGAATGCAAAACTTAATGAAATAGAAAGTAAAATAGATGATATTTATAGTCAGATTTTCCTTGATTATTCTACTTGGTATTTGGGGCTGAAAGAAAAGGAAATGTCTATAAACAAAAGACTTGACGATATAGACAAAAGACGTCAGTACGTTAAGACAAGGCTTATGGGAACAGGTGTTGCAACTAAGGAAATGCTTGAAAATGTTTCTAACTCTGTTACAGGTGTTAATTGTCAGATATTATTTAAGGATATGACAGTTATAATCGATTTTCTGTGGGTTAAAGAAAATAAGTATCTGGGTCTAGTGAAGAGAGCAGTTCAAAATATGATGCCCTATCATTTGGACTTAGATATTAGTTATAATCACGTTACTTGGGGCGAAGTAAATGCTGTTACTTGGGGAACGCTCAACCAATATACTTGGGATACTGTTTCTACAAGTGTTAGCGGTACTATTATTGATAATCTTGATACTGATTTTGATTAATTTTGAAAAATATTTATTGAATAAGTTTACATTTTATGATAATATTTTTATAGGGCAATCGGTGCAGGGTGTTGTTGACCTTCATTCTTTAGAATGGAGGTGATGCCAATGAAAAATCAGTTTGATTTTAAGGATATAATGACTTTTGGTCTTTTCCTTTTGGCTTTACTTACATTCATTTTTACATTTTGTAAGTAATTTTTTCTTTACATAGAAAAAACACCCTGAACTCTGACCAGTAACGGGTGTTTCTTCTATACATCATATTATAGGTCAACCACACTTTGTGGCGATTGCCTTTTCTAATTTGATTATACCATAAATAAAGTATTTGTAAAGACATTTGAAAATTTTTATTAAAATTTTTTGGTGTCTTTTTTTATTTGGAGAAAGGAAGTGAGGAAAATGGCTTTATTTGAAATTGAGGGAATTGACGAGCTTGTTGACGATTTTAAGCTTATCCAAAGAAATTATCCTAAGGAAATCAGAAAATTTATGATGAGAGAGGGAAACAAGCTTAAAAAGCTTACATTACAAAGAGCTGAGGGCGAAGTAGAAAAAGTTACAGGGAACTATGTGAAAGGTATAAAGCGTGGTAAATACTACAAGTATGACGGTGATATAGATAGTATCAGAGTTTATGCCGGTTCACCAGCGTTTCACGGTCATTTAGTTGAGTATGGTCATAAGCTACCGAATGGAGCAATGACAAAAGCTTATCACGTTTTTAAAACTTCTGCTGATGAGTTTCAAAGTAAGTATGAAAAAGATTGTGACAAGTTCGTTGACAAGATTACAGAAGAATTAAATGGATAGGGGTGGTTTTATTGATTGCTTTAAAAGATATATACGGTGCTGTCAGTAAATTCATAAAAGCTAAAACAAAACTAAAAATTATTGACAGCGACTTTGATGAGCCTATTGAAAGACCGTCATTTCGTATGTTTATGGATACGGTTAAAAGCGAGCATTTTAGTTCAGCAGTACAAGAACTTAATGTATATTTTAATCTATATTTATACGCTAATGGCAAAGTTGAGATAATGGACGTTCAAGATAAGATTTCAAAGGGGCTTTTGTTGCCACTTGAAATAAACCAAACAACGTCTATATATGTCAATGATTTAGAGTTTGAAAAGTTAAAAGACAACATCTTAAACGTAAGTTTCAATATCTGTCTTGGACTTGAATTTATAGACGAAAAAGACATTGAAACTATGGAAAAATTGTATCAAAAATAAATAAAAACTCTTGACAACACGCATTATGCGTGTTAAAATATAATTGTAAGGAGGTTGATAGATGAAATTCAGAGAAATAGAAAAAATTTTAAAAAAAGACGGCTGGTATCTTGTAGGCGTAAAAGGTTCACATTATCAATATGAACACCCAACAAAAGAGGGAAAAGTTACAGTACCTCGTCACAATACTGATTTTAAACTCAAAACAGCTAAATCAATACTCAAACAGGCGGGGCTTGAATAAAAGCCCTTGCCATTTGTTAAAATATATAGTGTTATAAAGGAGGTTGCTTGAATGAAGTTAGTATATCCTGCTTGTTTTTATCCAGATGAAGATGGTTCATTTACTGTTATTGTGCCTGATTTTAAAGGTTGTGTAACAGAGGGAAAAGATTTTGCTGAAGCTTTAGAAATGGCTATTGATGCTGCAAGTGGGTGGGTATTAACTTCCCTTGAAGAAGGAGAAGAAATACCTATTGCAAGTAATCAAAATGATATTAAAGCTGATGAATATGAAAATGGATTTGTAAATCTTATCGTTTTGGATATGGATAGTTATGCTGAAAAATATGGAGCTAAAGCAGTTAGAAAAAATTGTACTATTCCTGCTTGGTTAAATACTAAAGCTGAATTGGCGAATATAAATTTTTCGGCTGTACTACAAGAGGCATTACAGGAAAAATTGTTATTAAAGTAATTTATTTATTATTTTGTTAATCAAAGAAAGGGTTTCTTTTAAAAAGAGGCTCTTTTTTTTATTATATAAAAATTTATAAGGAGGCTAAAAAAATGGCTACAAAACCAGAAGTTTTTATTGATTTTAAACAACTTGCCACAACTCTTATGCAGAGAAGTGAGCGAGGAACAGCTGTTTTATTTCTTGCCGATGATACCATTGGTGAGCTGAAGAAAACAGAGTGTTTTATTTACAACGATGTAAGTCAAGTCAATTCTGACTATGACGGTGAATTTTTTAAAACAGAGGCTAGAAAAGAAAATCTTAAGCATATCAAGAACTGTTTTAAATCTGCACCTTATGAGGTTATTGCTATTATTGCTAAAAACTTTGAAAATCTTGCATTGTTTACAAATGCCCTTACTTCTATAAGAGAACAAGGCTGGATTGCTGTCCCTGATGATGCTTTAAAAGATGACCTTGCTAGCTGGATAAAATCAATGGAAAAAGATAATCGCAGTTACAAAGTTTTAGGAAACAAAAAGGGTGTTGACTCTAAGCATTATGTTTATTTTTCACAAGCTGCTACATCTTTAGACGGTGAGGCTCTTGCAGATACGGAGATTATGCCTTATTTACTTGGTATTCTTGCCGGTTGTAATTGCACCCGAAGCGTTACCAACTATCAATTAACAGAACTTGACAGCTGTGAAGAAGTTGACGACCTAGATACGGCTGTAAGTGAGGGTCAACTTGTTATTACAAATTCAAATGGCAAAGTGAAAATACTTACCGGTATAAACTCACTTACAACACTTGACGGAAACACAGCCACCGAAGATATGCAATATATCGAAACTATTGAGGCTATGGACCTTATGAAAGACGACATTAAAAACGTTTTTGAAAATACATATCAAGGCAAGTTCAAAAACAAATATATCAACCAGCTTTTATTTATCGGTGCTATTAATGAATACTTTAGAACGCTTGAAGATGAAGATATTCTTGACTCTGAATATGACAACAAGTGTCAGATTGATGTTGACTCTCAACGTGCTGCTTGGATTGGTGTTGGTAAAACAGAGGCTGCAACGTGGTCTGATGATGAGGTTAAGGCGAGAACGTTCAAACGAACAGTTTTCTTGACTGCTGACATTAAAATTCTTAATTCTATGGAAAACTTAAAATTCACAGTTACTATTATGTAAGGAGGTTAGAAAATGTTTGATGATAGCAAATTTTTACAGGGAACATCTGGGCAAGTGTTTATCAACAACACTTTTGCTATTGAAATCAACAAGGTTTCAATCAAGATGACAGGTCAGTATGAAGATTTTGCACCAGTTGGCGACTACTGTTCACACCACG
This sequence comes from uncultured Eubacteriales bacterium, assembly GCA_902496345.1. Lineage (GTDB taxonomy): Bacteria > Bacillota > Clostridia > Lachnospirales > CAG-274 > MGBC114079. The sequence goes on along the minus strand of CABVAP010000041.1, from coordinate 11,401 downwards.
TCTATACGGGGTATGATGGCTCTGGCACTTTAGAGGGTGCAAAGATTGATACCGGCATTGATGTTGATATTATAACTAATTATCAGAACGGAACTACACCAGATATTAAAATTTCAACGACCTTGACAAATCCGAACACCAACAAAACAGAGCAATTTTTATTCACAGGTGTTCAATTTACCGAGGTTGCTGTGGCTGAGTGGGAGTCAAAGAAGCTTGTGACAAGAAGTATGCCATTTACGTTCACAGGTTGCGAAGTTTTATCAAAGATTGATAGATAATGGAGGTATTAAAATGAAAAAAAGTATTGAGATGAAGCAGAAACTTGAAACATTAAGAAATGACGTTGAAAAAATTCTTAATGAGGGCAAGACAGCCGAAGCTGAGGAAAAAATGAAAGAACTTAGGGACTATAAAAAACAAATCCAGCTACAAGAAGAACTTGAAGCCGATGAAGAAAAGGAACTTGAAGAAAAAACTATTCAAGACAGAACCACAGTTCAAACTGAACAGGAAACAGCGAAAACGGCTAATGCAGCTAATACGATTAGAGCAATCATCAAGAAAATGACAAGAAAGTCTTTGACAGATGCTGAAAACGCTTTATTGTTACCAACGACAGAAAACACGTCTGGTGAAAATGGTGAGGGTTACATAATTCCACAGGATATTAGAACGACAATTATCAGAAAAATGCGTGAGCTTAAATCAGCAAGAACTATTGTCGGTGAAATGGCTGTTTCTGGTCTTACCGGTTCTATTCCTATTGAAAACTTTGAAACACTTACGGAACTTGTTGACTTTGCAGACGGCACAGACGGAACTGAACAGACAGAAGTTAAGTTCAAAAATATTACTTTTTCTTTAAAGGAAAAAGCAGCGTTTATGAAGTTATCTAACACTTTAATCAACTTAAGTGACGAAAATCTTGTTGCTTATATCGCTGAAATCTTTGCAAAAAAAGCCGTTTTAACAGAAAATAAAATCATTTTTGAAACACTTAAAAAAGGTAAATCTGTTAAGACTATTGCTGACTGGAAAGCTCTCAAAAGCTCTATCAATAAGGACTTAGACCCAAGTTCTTTATACAACACCGTTATAGTAACTAACCAAGACGGTTGGGATATGCTTGATAGTGCTGTTGACGGACAGGGCAGACCGATTTTACAGCCGGACCCAACAAACCCAACTAGAAAATTCTTAGGCGGTTATCCTGTTGAAGCATTTTCAAATGCGTTATTTCCAACGACAGCGAGCAAAATTCCTTTTATTTACGGCAATTTAAAAGACGCTGTAAAAGTTTGTGACCTTAATCGTATGGCTTTTGCAACATCAACAGAAGCTGGCTTTATGTCGAACACTACTATTGCTAGAATTATTGAATTTATTGACGTTATTCAATGTGACGAAAGTGACAAGTGTTATATATACGCTGAAATGCCAGTGGGGGAGTAGTTTCTGTGACAGCAACAAATTCTTCTACTAAATCAAAAACTAAAGCTGTTACAGTTTCATAAAAAAATCAAAAAATGCTTGATATTTATTTGAATTTGGGATATAATTATATCGTAACAAAGTCGATAAATTTGTTATATTTCCATTTAAACACAAGAAAGACCAAGAGGGGGAAACTCTTGGTCTTTTTGTTACTTTGGGTAATAACAACGAAGATATAATATCACAATTATTCGTCAATTAATAAAAAATATTAAGCACAAAGGCATTTGAAAAATATTTTCAAGTGCTTTTTTTATTGGAGGTGATTTTTTTGGATTTAAGCACCGTTAAAAATTATTTGAAAATTGATTTTGATGACGATGACGAACTTATAAATATGCTCATCGCTACAGCGAAAGAGTACATTATAAACGCAATCGGAAACTTTGACGAAAGCAAGTCATCACACAAGTTGTTGTTACTGAGCATTGTCGCTAATTTATACGAAGACAGAAGTTTTATGAGTCCTAAAAGTAACGAAAAAACGTCTTATCCGATAAAAAGCCTTATTACACAATTACAACTTAGTGAGGTTGATGACAATGATTGAAAGACTTAGAAACCGACTTGACATTTTTGGAAAGACTGAAAAAGAAAATGAATTCGGTGAACTGACATTTTCTTATGAGAAAATAAAGTCGGTTTGGGGTGAGATAGTTCCCCTTAAATCCGGAAATATGGAAGAAAAAGTTACCGGAGAGGCTTTACGAAGCAAGACAAGCCACAAAGTAACAATTAGAAAAGGTGCTATTAAAAATATAACACCGGATATGTATTTTATGTTTAAAGGGCAGAAATACGAAATTATGTACTTTATGCCTCATTATCAAAAGAATGATATTGTAGAAATTTATTGTAAATTAGTTATTGAAAATTAGGAGGTTATTAAAATGGAACAAGAAAAAAATATATTACAAATGGATACAGAAAATTTAGCAAATGTTGAAAATGAACAAGAAACTAATACAACAGGGAAATTCGTAACACTTGAACAGCTTGTAAGAAAGAAACTTGAAAAAGAAGGAAGAAGAAACGCAACAAAAGAGATTTATGTTAAAAGTCTTGGTGCTAGTATCGTTGTTAAAAACCCTACTGATGAACAGAAAGTTAGATTTTCTGACGTAGCTAAAACAGGTAGCTATGTTGACCTTATGGACGGGTTTATCAAAATTATATATGATTGTTGTCCTATGTTACATAGCAAAGAATTACAAGACAGCATTAATGTTTCTTATCCTTATGACACAGTTTCGGCTATTTTCGATACAGATGAAATTTTTGAAATCGGTCCGAAAATTGTAAATTTCTTTGATGATGAGAAAGAAGACAACGCTGATGAAAAGATAAAAAACTAATTAAGGCGGATAGTGAACTAAATATGCTTGCTTTTTGGGCAACAAGGGGGATTGCTCCAGATGTTATTTTATCATCTGGACCCCTTGGAAAAAGGTTCTACTATCACGCTATGGCACTATACTATGAGGAAAGAACACCACAAAGGGGTGAATTTTAATGGGTAAAAAAATAAATGCTATTTTGAATTTACAAGATAAATTTACTCCGAAACTATCAGAGGCTGGAAAAAAAGCCTTAATATTTAAAGAACGAGTTAAAAACACAGAGGCTGCTGTCCAGAAAGTGGACAGCTCTCTTTCTAAAATGGCAAAGACTGCAGCTGCTGTAAGTGCTGCCGGTGTGGCAGCTATGGGGGCAATTGCTAGTAGCTGTGTAAAGACTTATGGTGAATTTCAACAATCTATGTCTAACGTTGCCGGTATTATGGGTATTGACGCTGGCTCTGAAACTTATAAGAAGTTGGAGTCGGCAGCAAGAGAGGCAGGAAAAAGCACCACCAAAACGGCACAGGAGTCAGCCGATGCACTTTCTTATATGGCTCTTGCTGGTTGGTCCGTTGAAGACAGTATGAACGGACTTATGCCTATACTTAGAGCTTCAGAAGCCACAGGGGCAGACCTTGCAACAACTTCAGACCTTGTTACCGACTCTATGTCGGCACTTGGTTTACAGACAAAGGATTTACAAGGCTATCTTGATGTCTGTGCGAGAGCCCAGAACAAATCGAATACAAGTCTTACACAAATGCAAGAGGCTTATATCGGCTGTGGTGGTACTTTTAAAATGTTCGGCACAAAATTAGATGAGTCAGGGGCTTTACTTGGGGTTCTTGCTAACAGAGGTATCAAAGGGTCAGAAGCTGGTAACGCTCTGCAAAGTACACTTATCAACCTTACTAAAAAAAGTGGCGAAAGTGCTAAGGCTATGGAAGAAATTGGTGTATCTGCTTACGACTCAAAAGGTAAGTTTAAAGGAATTACCACAGTTTTACGAGATGTGCAAAAAGCTACAGCTGGAATGTCAGAGGAGCAAAGAAATACATATCTTACTATGATAGGTGGTAAAAACCAGCTTACCACACTTAATGCGTTGTTATCGGGCTTATCGACAACGACATCAGAGGGAAAAAATGAATTTGACGCATTAAGGGCAGAGTTACAAAAGTGTGACGGTGCGTTAGACAAAATGGCTAACACTATGACGGACAACTATGCCGGTGCTTTGGCAAGAGCTGGGTCGGCTGTTGACGACTTAAAAATTACAGTCGGACAAAAGTTTGAGCCATATATAACCAAGTTTTTAAATTGGTTCTCTGAAAAATTGCCTAATGTTACGCAAAAGGTTTCTAATTGGCTTGAAAGAAATATTCCCAAAGCTGTGAAGTTTTGTAAATCAGCTTTTGAAACCATTAAGCCAGCAATTAGCTTTGTTATTAATAATTTTTCTAAACTTATTTCTGTCGCTGCTGGTGTTGTTGTAGGGCTTAAAGCGTTTAGTGTTATCACTAAAGTTGTTGCCCTTTATAAAAAGTTACAGGCAGCTGGGTCAGCTCTTAAAGTTGTTCAGCTTGCATTAAATAGTTCGATGCTTGCTTGCCCTATTACTTGGATTGCAGCTGGTATAGCGACTATTACAGCAGGGATTTTATTATACAAAGATGCCGTTGCTAAGGCAAAAGAAGAAGACCTTGCAAAGCATTTCGGAAATATAGAACTTTCAGCAGAAGAATGTACAAAGACAATTCAAAGTCTTTTTGGGCAACAAGTATATAGCGAAACCGAAAATGCAACGGCAGCTTACGAGGCTGTACAGAAAAGTATTGAGTCACTTTCTGACTCATCAAAAGAACTTAATAAACTTAATTTCCGATTAAGTATTGACCCTAAAAGCGTGACAAAAGATGAATATTTAAAAGTTGCTGATGAGTATGTTAAAAATATGAATGAAGCTATAAAAGACCAACAATATAATTTGGATTTGGGCATAAAATTAATGATAAGTGATACAACTCTTGCAACTACTTTCGGAAAAGACGCAACCAAATTCTACGGAATACTTGCTGACAAATGCACGGATTTAGGTACAAAACTTAAAAAAGCTGTTGAAAATGCCTATAAACATAACTGGGACTTTGATAGTAGCGAGGCTGTTGCTGCAATCTTAAAAGAACAAGCAGAAATTCAGGACAAAATAGCAACAGCACAGAGCGAGGCAAGACTTGACACGCTCAAATATGACTTTGCAAATGGTGATTTGAGTGCAGAAAGCCTCAAGACACTTACGGAAACATCAAAAGAAGAGATAGGCAAGTTAAAAGAGGCTTATAATCAAACCAGAATTGATACAATTGCGTCAGCAAAACTTACTTATGGTAACGATTTTGAAAAAATTGCACAAATTACAGCTGAGGCAAATGAAACTTATGCGAAAAAAATTTCCGAACTAGAAGGTAAAGGTATAGCACTTGAAGGTTCTTCGATTGTAACAGCTTACAAAAAGGAATTTGAAGACGCAGCTAAGCAATTTGAAGATATAGCAAACAGCACATTAAACCAGAAAGATGTATATGGTTTTATAGATGACTTTAATAATGGCAAATTGTCAGCAGAGCAAATTGAAAAGAACTTAGAAAACATAGGAAATGCAGCAGTAGAAGCGACATCAATTAATAGCGTACAAAGAGAAAATATAGCAGAACTTTACGAGGCTATGAAAGACGATGTAGAGGCTATGCGAGAAGATGTTAAGAATTTAGAAACAATTCCCGAGGAGTTACAAAAAACACTTATACAAGCTGATATTATTGGTGCAGTTGGAGGAGATGAGGACTCTAAAGAGCATTTAGCGAGTATGCTTGTAGCTAAATCTCTTTCACCTGAAAAAGCTAAAGAACTTTTTAACGCCTCTGAAAAATTTGGAGAAAACTGTCCTAAAGGTATATTTAGCAATAAAAATGTACAAAATGGCTTGACGGCTGCTGATAATTTTAGAAAAGTCTTATCCGAAAGATTAAGCCAACCTTATACAATTAACGCAGATGTAAAAATAAACTTTAATAAACCAACAGTACCCAAGTTATATGATTCACCTATGGATAATTTTTGGAAAAGTCCTTTTAATGGCAGAAAGGTAGATACAGGCAATAATAAAACGGACACAAACGCTACAGGTACTACTTACTTTGGTGGTGGTCCTACAACAATCAATGAACACGGTTATGAAATTGTTGACTTACCGGCAGGCACAAGGATTTATCCACACAATACATCTGAAAAAATGATGAACGAAAAGCAACCAATAAACGTTTCTGTTATTGTTCAAGGCAATATCTTTGGTATTGATGATGCTATTGAAATTATCGGAAGTAGGGTTTGTGACAGGATTGTAGAAACTGTTAATTGTACGGCTTAAAAGGGGGATATAATGGGTTACACAGAATTAGCTAAGGAGCTTCGAAAGAGGGACAACAATTTTCAAATAGGGGTTTGTGTTGGAGAAGTTACAAGCCTTGCACCTGTTACAATAAAAATTTATTGTCTTGGCTACCCTCTGGAATTTACAGAATTTTATTCAGCTAAAGGGTTGGTAAATGATGATACGGACGTTGTAACCGGTGATTTATATGTTGAAAAATACCCTGTTAAAATCGGTGATAAACTTATTTGTATTATGGGAAATGATAATCAAGGGTTATATGTTTTGGAAAAAATGGAAAACATAGCTGATTTAAATGTACATCTAAAATAAAAGCCCCTCAAGAGAGGGGCAAACGCTTATAAATATAAGTCGTTTAATGTTATATCTAAAGCAGAAACTATTTTCAAGAGAGTTGACAAGCGTGGGTCAACATTTTTGTTTGCGTTCTCTATATCTTCCAGCGTACGCAATGGGACACCACTTATTCTTGCAAATTCAGCTCTTGAAATGTTTTTTTCTGTCCTTAGTTGTTTTATTCTTTGTTTGATTTCAGTTATATCCATTTTTAAGACCTCCTATTTAACAGTAGTAGTTTTATTAGATTTATTAATACTATTATTGAAAAATAAAGTATTAAAATCCAAGAAACAAAGTTTACTAAAGCTAGAATTAATTCTTTTTTCATATTGACAATGAGTAGATTTTGGGTTATTATTTTGGTAGATTAAGAGGTGGTGCTGACACCTCTTAACCTTTGGAAAGCTCTTTTAATCTAAAAACTTTTTAATTATTGTACTTATTACGCTTGTGGCAATAATTTTTAAAATGTTTTTGATTATGTTTTTTAGTAGGGCTTTCTTTTTTTGCTTTCGTCTTTCTAACCTACTCATTTTTTTCACCTCCTTATGCATATATTATACCACGGTACGCCGTTTATGTCAATAGAAAATTAAGAAAAATTGAAAAAAATTCAAAAAATTTCAAAAGAGGTGATTAGATGTTCCCGACAATTGAAGTTACAGAAAACACAGCTACACAGACACAGGAAATTGACAACGGTGTAGACTTTGTGTTTGACTACACAACAGGTCAACACGTTTTAAAAGGTCTTGTAAAAGAGTGTAGCGTTATAGAAAGCGTTAGGCAATATATCTCTAATGTTCTTCGTACACCGGCTGACCGATATAAGGTGTATACAGAAGACGAAAGCGACAGCTTTGGAATAAGTGTTTTTAATTATATCGGTACAAAAAATATTCCAATTGGTTATATAAACAGCGAACTTAAAAGAGAAGTTACAGAGCAACTTTTAAAACACCCTAATATCTCAGATATTTCTAACTGGGTTGGAAAAAAAGAGGGCAGAAACTTAAACATAAGCTTTACAGTTACCCTTATAGACTCATCTATAATTAACATATCTGAAGAAATTTCTGAGGTGAATTATGTATAAAATTCTCTTAACTAAAGACGGACAAATACACGATATAACAAATGTTGTATCTGAACTTGCTTGGAGCGAAAGCACCGACAAAATAGGTGTTTCGCTCTCTTTTTATGTTCCGGATATTCAAAACAAATATATTACTAATTATAAAATTATGGCTGGTGATATTATTCAGATTTTTAATGATGACGGTGAGTTGATAAGGGCGATTGTTACATCAGTCGAAAGAAGTTATCCAAAACGTAACGTAAAAGCTAGTGATTTTGGTTTTTATCTAAACAAAAATGATACTGTTGTGCAATTTAAAAACAAAAGCGTTTCTACTTGCTTGAAAGAACTTTTTACAAAAGTTGGTGTTACTGTTGGTAGTATCTGCGATATGCCTGCAAAGGTAAACAAGGTATTTATCAAAGATGTATACTCTATTGTTAAAGAACTGTTGGAAATTCAAGAGAAAAACGACGGTAAAAAATATTACTTTGAATTGCGTTCTGAAAAGATATTTGTTTTTCAAATGCCAACAGAGCCTATAAGCTATATTTTTAAACCAGCTGTAAACGTTGGTGAATTTGATGTTACAGACAAAGACGCACACGGCAGAGGGGTTTACTCTCACAGCATTGAAGATATGAAAAACTGTGTTATTGCTATAATTAACTCTAAAAACGAGGACTCATTACCTCAAAAGCAATATATTGCTCGTGATGAGGCTAATATATCTAAATACGGCTTACTGGCTGAAACATTTAAAGTTGACTCCAAAGAAGAAAAAAATATTCAACAACTCGCAAAAAATGAACTTAAAGAAAAAAACAAGCTGAAAACAGAACTATCTATGTCTTTTATCGGTCACGATAAGGCTAGAGCCGGCAGAGTTATGCACATTGTTGATGAATATCTTGGAATTAATGAAAATTACAGAATTAAATCTGTCAATCACAAAGTAAAAGGGGTAATTCATACTATGGATTGTACACTTGAAAAGCTTTAAAATGTATTGACATTGTAAAGTGTTTGTATTATGATTATTATAAAAAAGAAAGAGGGTAATACAATGGCAACAGTACCAACACAAATAAGAATTGAAGAAAATACAAAAAAACAAGCAATGGAATTATTTGCACAACTTGGAATTGATATGTCAAGTGCAATAAATATGTTTTTAAAACAGGCTATATTGCGAGGTGGTATTCCTTTCAGTGTAGAACTACCCCAATTTAAACCAGAGGTAATAGAGGCTATGGAAGAAGCTAAAAAAATCAGCAGAGACCCAAATGTAAAACATTATAGCAGTTTCAAAGAGGCTTTGGAGGATATAGATGATGAAATATAGTTTAGTCTTATCTGGAAAATTTAAAAAAAGTTTGAAACTTGCACGAAAAAGAGGTTTAAATATTGATTTATTAGATTCAATAGTTGAAAAATTATTATGTGGCATTCCTTTAGAGGAAAAATACAAAGACCACGCATTAAGTGGAAATTACAGAGCATATAGAGAATGTCACATTCAACCAGATTGGTTATTAATTTATCTTATTGAAAATGACATATTGACGTTGACATTAGTTGATACAGGAACTCACGCAGATTTATTCAAATAGTTATATTAAAGCTACTATATTTAATTATAGTGGCTTTTTTATTTAAGGGGGGTGAGAACATTACTTGTCTTGATGAGTTAATAGGATATTCAAACGATTGCATTTCTGGAAAAATCTTATCAGGTCAAAAGCATATATGGGCGTGTCAGAGGTTTTTAAATGATTTGAAAAAGCAAAACACAAAGGACTTTCCATATTACTGGAATGAAGAAGAAGCCGTTAAGATTGTTAAGTGGTTTGGTTACCTCAAGCACACAAAAGGTACTTTAGCTGGGCAATATATCACGCTTACGCCATATCAAAAGTTTTCACTTTGTCAGCTTTATGGCTGGCGAAAAGTTAGTGACAACCGTAAGAGGTTTAACCATTATTTTAAAGAAGTGGCAAGAAAAAACGCAAAGTCACAAGAAGAAGCTGGTGTTATCCTCTATGAAATTGCAACACAATCAACCAAAAATGGTGAAATATATGAGGGATATTGTGCAGGTGTTAAACGTGACCAGTCTTTAATTATTTTTCAGGAATGTATAAACTTACTCTCTGGTAGTCCTTTAAAGAAAAAATTCAAGATTACTAAAAGGCAAATTGAACACAGAAAGACAGGTAGTTTTTTGAAAGCCCTATGTAAAGAAGACGGAAGAAAAGGGGACGGAACGAACCCTGCAATACTTGTTTTGGACGAATATCATCAACACCAGACAACAGAGTTTTATGCACTTGGTATGGGTTCTAACACGAAAGAATCACTTTTGATGATAATAACAACGGCTGGTGTTAATTTAACATATCCTTGTTATACGCAAGAATACAAGTATTGTAGTGAAATTTTAAACCCTAGTATAGACGTTGTTAATGACGAATATTTTACGGATATTCTTGAAGTTGACCCAAATGACGACATAACAGAGCCGAAAAATTGGCTTAAAGCTAACCCTATTAGAATGACATATCGTGAAGGAATTGAAAAAATTTCTGCTGAATATGAAATTGCTAAAAATATACCTGAAAAAATGACAGAATTTATGACAAAATGTTTGAATTTATGGGTTCAACGACAAGATGACGGCTATATGGATATGGAAAAGTGGAAAGCGTGCGAAGTTAAGGAATTACCGTTTGACATTAAAGGAAAAGTTGTCTATGTTGGCTTTGATATGTCAGCGAAGATTGACCTTACAAGTACAGCTTTTATTATTCCTATTCAATATGATGACAGAATTATTTATATCCTTTTTAGCCACTCTTTTATACCTAATCGGGAAAAATTGGCTGAAAGAATAATGAGGGACAAGGTGCCTTATGATGCTTGGGAAAGAATGGGTTATTTAACTGTTACTAATACACCTATTGTTGACCAAGAAGCCGTTATGAATTATGTTATTGATTTTTGCAATAAACATAAATTGAAAATGCATACTTTATGTTTTGACCCAGCAAATGCAAGTAAATTAATGATGGATTTAAGTAATCAAGGCTATGACGTTGAAGAAGTTTATCAATCCTACAAATCTCTTAATGAAAGTACGGCTGGATTTAGAGAACAGGTTTATTGTAAAAATGTTATGTATTTGCCTAACCCTCTTTTAAATTTTGCTATGAGTAATGCAGTTATTAGAACTAATAACGGACTTATTAAAATAGATAAAGATGCAACAAAAAATAAAATTGACCCTGTCGATGCAATTCTTTGTGCTTTTAAACTTGCTTTATATCACGAGTTTGTAGATTATACAAGTACGGAAGAATGGCTCAATAGTGAAGAATGGTAGGTGAAGAAATGTTTCAGAAAATTAAGAAAATATTTAATAGCGTTGATAATGATGATACAATGGGAAAAATTGACTTAAATCCGAGTATTAAAGATTTAAGTCAATTTTTTAATTTTGACATTGAAGATATATCAACAAACAAGCTTACAAGTCCGACTTATTACGCTTGTATGCTTATTCGCTGTAATGCTATCGCTAAGCTATCTTTAAACGTTCTGAAAGAGAGCAACAAGGGAACAGAAAAAGCAATAAAGCACCCTCTGTATAATGTTTTAAAACACATAGTAAAATATTGATTTTCAGTTAAAGATTGT